>NZ_JBFUHV010000344.1:0-3831 GCF_056402215.1 Rhodococcus sp. P4_B6
AGCCTGGCCGGCATCGACCCCACGACCACCGACGCCCGGCCGTCCAGGCTCGCGCGGTTCCTGACCCGCCAGCCGGCCGGCTCCGACATCATCGCCGGCCGGGCCGGGGCCGACTCACCCCTGCGCTACGACGACGCCGCAGCGCTCGGGGCGATCCTCGGCCGGCACCGCGACGTCCTGGTCGCCGACACCGGCAACGCCAGCCACGCCGAGAGCTGGCGGTGGGCGATCACGGCCGCACACGCGGTGATCGTCCCGGTCCCGCTGCGCCGCGACGCCGCCGTGGCCGCCCAGCGCAAAGGAGCGATTTCGACCCGGCGCAGGGAGGGGTCCTGCGCCGGTGGTTCGAGGAGCGGGTGCTGCCGGTCTGCGCCGACCGTGTGTTGCCGTTCGATGTGCCGGCCGTACGGGTGCTGGCCACCTACCGGGTGCTAGAGCATGCGCCGTTCGGCGACGCTCTCATCGCCGCCGTCGCGCAGGCCGCCGAGATGACGGTGGTGACACGTAATACCAAGTACGTCGAGACGTTCGGTGTCCGCTGCGTCGACCCGTGGGAGCCGACCGTCTGACGGCCCCGTCGTCGACGGGTGCGGTTCGACTCGCCAGGCCATCCCCGGGTCGGGCCGGGCACAGAATTGTGAGTTGCGTTCCAGTGTTGTCGTTTTGCGTGATCGACACAGCTCGTCGGTGGAAGGACCCATCTACGGGGCTGGGAGGTCAGATGAACCTGCAGTACAACGCCGGACTCACCCTGGAGCAGCGGTGTCAGATCCGCCAGGCGCAGGGGTACGTCGATGATCACCGGTGAGAGAGATCGATGCAGCCGGCGAGGTCGCGCGGGATGTCCCGGAGGTGGAGATCCCGCATGAGGGGATCGACCGGGCCTGTGATGCCATCTCGATGTCGGCGGCGAGCATCGTGGACCCGGTGGTCGAGCAGATCGGGCCCGCTGTGATCGGAGGGGTGGTTGCCGGAGATGCCGGCGTCGGTTTCGGGCTGCCCGTTCATACTGGAGTATGATTGCAGTATGACGACGAGGTTCACGATCAGTTTGCCCGACGAGGACGCTCGCGTCCTCGACGCGTACGTTCGCGACCACGGTCTGGGTGGCCGGTCGGCGGGGATTCGAGCCGCGGTTCGGATGCTCGGAGAGGTGGGTCTCGAGCGCGATTACGCGGCGGCTTTCGTCGAGGGCGGTGTCGACGACGACTGGGACGTCACTTCGGCAGATGAGGAATGATCCGCCGGGGTCAGGTGCACTGGGTTGATCTTGATCCGGCGCAGGGTAGCGAAGCGGCCAAGCGTCGACCCGCTGTTGTGGTCAGTAATGATCGCGCCAACGCGACGGCGGAGCGGCTCGGCAAGGGGGTGGTCACTGTGGTGCCGTTGACGAGTAACACGGCACATGTGTTCGCGTTTCAGGTTCTCGTCGACCCTGACGAATCGGGTATGCCGCGTGAGTCGAAGGCTCAAGCGGAACAGGTTCGTTCGGTTTCGGTGCGTCGTCTCGACGGTGACCCGGTCGGGAAGCTCTCGACGAGAACGCGTACCGCGCTCGACGAGGCTCTGCGGCTGCATCTCGATCTGCACTGAGTCGCATCCCTGCGGTCGGTCTGACGGGTTCATCAGGTGGGCACCCGTCGCACTTTCGTGGCGGCCGTTCCGATCCCGCCGCGCGGCCCTGCCCACGGTGAACTCGGAGAAGTCCGCGAGAGGCGCAGCGCTCTCGACTCTTTTTCTCTTCTCGCCCGGGCCCCGGGTCTGGGAGGTCCGTGACAACCCGTCGAGGACCGATGTCGAGGACCGATGTCGGTGACGGTGTTGGCGATGAGCGGCGCGTTCGGGCGGGTGCAGACCGCCAGCGTCGATGCTGTGGTGTGCCCGGGCAGCGTGATCGCAGTGGCGGCTCTCCTCGCTCACGATGAGTGTCGCAGCGCTTCGCCGTGCGCCTGTTTCGCGGCGCGCACCGAGATCCGGTCGGGAGCGACGTGCTTCGGAGCCGCTGTGAGCCAGGATGTGCCGTCCCCGTCCGCCAGGAGCAGTTGCGCATCCCGTTGTCCGAGGCCGATTGCGGCGTCGATAAAGGCGCCGTCGAAGAGCAGGTAGCTGAGAAGGTCTCCTCGGCGGGCCCCGTCACCGCCGAGGAGCCGTCCCAGCAACGGCAGGTCCGGGTTCCGGATGGTGCGCAGTGCACCGCCCGGCCAGCGGTATCGGTCATCAAACGAGGTTGCGGCGAGGGCGCCGAGGGTACCGCGTTCCTCGGGGCCGAAGAACCGGTATGGCACATCGACATAGCGGCGTTGGCTGGCGCCGGTGCGGCGTCCGTCCGCGACGAGTTCGTTGATCTTGCCGAGCGTGCGGAGGTCTTCGACCATGCGGTCGACCAGGGCGGCGTCCAGCACCCGCACCATCATGTCGTCCACATCCGGTGGTCCCTGCTCCCCGCCGGTGGCCGGGGATACGGGGTACACCGCGGGGTGGGTCGCGACCACGATCAGCCGTCCGCAGCCCAGAGACAACGCCGGTTTGAGGGGAGCGTTCAGCCGGATCCCGCCGTCCGCGTACCAGCCGCGGGCAGTGTCGGGGGTGGAGACCTCGACCGCGGGGAACAATGCAGGAATCGCGGCGGAGGCGCGGACGTGCTCGGCGGTGATTCGCACTCCGAGGTAGTCGATCGGACGGGTGGTGTCCGACGGCGGTAGCGGGTCGGCACGGTTCCCGTCGACGAAGATCACCGTCCGGTTGGTCGCGGCGGAGGTCGTCACCACCGCCAGCGACGCCTTGCCGCCGTCGAGGTTGGCGGCGAGCTGTGTCCAATCGACCAACCGGTGCGCGGTCCGGGCCAGCGGTGCGGTGTCGACCAGGCTCGTCAGCCGCATCCCCGGTATTCGGCAGAGCTGACCGGCCCACCGGGCGATGGTGCCGGGCCCGGTCCGCAACAACGGCCGGAACACGTCGTCGATCTGAACGCTGCGCCACACCGCGAGCGCGGTGTCGGCTTGCTCGTCCGCCGGAAGGTGCGCGCCCGCGGCGAACAGGGTCGCATTGATTGCTCCGGCGCTGGTCCCGATGAACAGATCCGGTTCGTGGCCGGCGGATCGCAGGAATGGCACGACGACCGACAGCACGCCTGCCTCGTATGCCCCGCGCGCTCCGGCGCCGGCCACCACCACGGCGATCCGGGACGAATCGGGGCGATGCCCCCTGGCCGCACTTGACGGTGGATATTGCATGAGCGATCCTTTCCTTCGGCCGATCCCCGTCATTGCCGCCCCTCCGGCGGCGGCCGCCCGAGAGGCAGTGCCGGACGTGGCGCGGCGGCCGCCCGACAGACAGTGCCGGACGTGCAGCGGCACCGAATAGGACATGTTCGCGCCTGGCGTCCCGGCGAGGCCCGCCAGTTCAGTAATGACCGCTGGGGCGGCGGTTAAACCTGCCGTGGTAGCCCGGTCACCGTGTCGCGGGAAGGGGGCGCAGGATCGGCGGGAGGCGCTGATTCTGGGGATCGATTGCGGTCGAACTGGCAGTGCGCCACCTCGACCTGGTCGCTTCGAAAGCACACGGGGCTGGAATCTCCCGGCGCGAGCTGAACTGGATCTGATTGGATTACTGGTAGGGCCGAGGGGATGGTAGAACCTGGTGCAGTCGCTTGGGGAACTCGACGATCGCGCCGCGCTCGTTCCTCGCGTTGACGTCGGAGGTGGACCTGTCGACCACGGGCGGCGGAGCGAAGGTCGCGAAGTTCATTCTCGGTGCAGGTTGCGCTCACGGAAACTTGAATGAGGGGCGTTTTCGTTCAAGTAAAACCCCTGTTGCGTGAATGGCATCTGG
>NZ_JBFUHV010000345.1:0-3738 GCF_056402215.1 Rhodococcus sp. P4_B6
CACCCGACACCGGTAGGGCGATGCGGTCGTCTGCACCGTTCGGCAGCCCCTTGTCGACGAGACTGCCGGCGAGGATGCTGTTCCACGCTTTGACCACAGAGAGTCCGAGCTGGGCACTAACCCAATGGCTTTCAGTCTGACTGTCAGCGAGGCACTCGGGTGTGCCATCACGGAAGGGAAAATAGTTGGAGGTATCGATCACAATCACTGAATCGTCGATTTCGGCGAAAAGGTTCTTCAGCCGTGGTAGCGCATTGAAGGGAACGGAAACAATGACAACTTGTGACCGGCGAACGGCGTCACTCGCGTCCACCGCCGATGCCCCGGACGCGGCCGCGATCTCTCTAATCGTCTCCGAACCACGCGAATTCGCCACCAGAACCGTATGTCCCGCAGCGCTCAATTTGCGCGCCAGCGTTAACCCGATTTTTCCGGCTCCCACAATGCCGATCTGCATGTGCGCAATCCTTCCTGTTGTCGACGCACGTCTCGGAACGTGTCGCGCTCTGAGTGGTTGAAGGGCTCGATCTGATGTCCGACGAAGACGAGTCGTAGGCACGGCGAGGAAGGCGACCGAAACGTCTTCCGATGGCGGGTGTTGCTTCCCGGGCACGGGACCAGAGCGGCCGCAGCTGGTCCGGGATGGTCTAGCCGCGCACACGCTGGTCGAGTGCGCCGGGTGCACGTGGGCAAGAAGGCCTGAATCTCGCCTTGATCCACGCACCCCGCGACGCGCGCCTACGATGCCCGGTGGATCAGCGCATACTCAGGCAGGTAATTGATCGATGCGTGTCGTGTACGACGACGGCGCTGGCGATACGCATCTTCGCGTCCTCGTGCTCACTTGGCTTGCGGCAAGTTCACCTGCTTCGTCTCGAGGAACTCCTGGATGCCTTCGATGCCACCCTCGCGGCCGACTCCGGACATTTTATATCCACCGAAGGGCGCCGTAATATTGGGACCGAACGAGTTGATCGCTACGGCACCGCTCTCCAGGCGGGGGGCAAGCTCGAGCGCCTTGTCGACGTCGGGCGTGAATATGCCATTGCTGAGCCCGTATTCGGTGTCGTTGACGGCTGCGACACCCGCCTCCAGATCGTCATACACTTCGACCGTGATGACCGGCCCGAATACCTCTTCACGGTTGATCTGCATGTCGGGGGTCGTCCCGGTCAGCAGGGTCGGCTCGAACCAGTAGCCTCGCTCAAACATGGATCCGCTTGGCCTCTTGCCGCCGGTCAGGACAATCGCCCCGACATTCTGCGCGGTTTCGACGAATTCCTCGACTCGATCCCGTTGTGCGCGAGAGACAAGGGGGCCGACCCCGGTGCTTTTGTCAGCTGGATCGCCGACGGTCAAGTTGCGGAACGCTGTCGTCAAGGCAGTTATCCACTCGTCACCTCTCGACGCCGGCACCAGAATACGACTTTGGGTCGTACAGACCTGCCCGGCCTGCATAGTGCATCCATACGCCAACATCGGCGCAAAATGCGCAGGATCGGCATCGTCGAGCACGAGCGCGGCCGACTTCCCTCCGAGCTCGAGAGTCACGCGAGTCATGTGCTCGATGGCCGTAGCCATCACTTTCTTGCCCGCCGCGGTGCTTCCAGTGAACGAAATGTTCTTGATGCCGGGCCGAGAGATCAGGAATTGGCCCAGTTCACGACCCCCGGGAAGGAAGGAGATCAATCCGGCGGGCAGGTCAACCTCGGCGAGCGCTTCGGCGAAAATGAAGGATACCAGGGGAGTTTCAGGCGAAACTTTCACCACAACGGGGCATCCCGCCATCAGCGCCGGCGCGATTTTCACCGCTGCCAAGACCAATGGGGCGTTCCAGGGCACGATGGCTGCAACCGGCCCCATAGCCTCCCGGCTGACGTAAACCGGCCCGGTGAGCGTGTCTCGACGGGTCGGACCGAGATCGAGCTGTTCGGCGAGTAGAGCCGTATCGCGGAAAATCGCCGCTGCAGTTGCCGCCGTGAAACCGGCGAAAGAGGACAGGCCACCCTGATCGAGCGTATAGATTGCTTCGAACTCCGATGCGCGACGTTCGATCGCGTCGGCGATGGTGTTGAGAACCTTCGCCCGTTCGTTGAGATCGGTGGCGCGCCAGTGTCCTGCGCGGTGCAACTCGGCGGCGGCGGCAACCGCACTCTCCACATCGGCCTCGCATGCGAGCGGCACGCGACCGATTGCTTCTTGAGTAGCTGGATTTTCTACGTCCAACCACTCGCGGTCGGTGCTCACGTTCCATTCGCCCGCAATGTAGAGCGCGTCACGGAAAGTAAGGGCATTGGTAGGGTTCACTCCGCCTCCTGCGGACTAGAGCTGACGTTGCCTGCAGCAGCGAAGGCGCAACATCGTCGCATTCTGCGACGCGGTGCCTCGTCGCTCACCGGCGGCATGGTGTCCCGTCGACGCTTGTAACAGGATTCGTCGCATGGACTATCAAGCGTGACTGCGGTCGGCGCTGTTGCCCCGATCACAGCAATTACATTGTTAGACGACTAGCAATAAAAGTCAAGCGCCCTGAGATGAGGGCTCCGGTTCCGACGCCCACCGGTGGCGCAGAACGCGCTCGATGCGCGACGTCGGCGCGCTCTCGCGGGTCCGCCGCACAGTACCGCCCGAGACCGCGATCTACTCCCGCGTTGGGCTGGGGGAGTCCGTGCCGGCGGTCCAGTTCGATGCGGATACGGTGAAGTCGAGCGGTTTGAACAACCCGGATTCGTGTGTCCGTGCACCGACGGTGTAGCGGAGAAGAGACGACCATCGCGTACGGATCGAAATAGTGCCTTTGACCTTGGAGAACTTGTGAAGCCGCCCAGAGCGCCTTCACCGTTCACTCGCTCGGTAACCATCGACCATGACACCGCACGACCGTCGCGCATCATCCTGCCGTTTTTCCGCGTACGCCGAACCTCGGTGACCGGCCGGTGCGGGTGCAGCGGATTCCACCGAATGTCGACCTACTTCGTCACCTGGCGGAGTGGGTCGACATTCGGGCCGTGGTGCGGGCACCAGAGTTACATGAACAGTGCACGGCTTACGCGGACACCGAATTCCGAGTCCGGGTTCGTCTTCCCGTCGCCGACCCTTTCGGTGAAGGCGGCAACTGCCAGGTCGCGCCGCTTCGGCAATCTTGCGGACTCTGCCGCGGCCAGCGCGGCCGGCATCTCCTCGCTGGTGAGGTCCGTGCAGTAAGCGGGTGCGCCGGGTTGCTGGCGCCATGATTCCGCGAGCCTCCCCGCGTCGAACCCGTCGAACCCGGTGTCCTCGACCAATGCCATGCCTACTGCGCGTTCTCTGTCATCATCGGCGGCGACCGGGATGGCGATACGGCCCGCGGTTCTCACCGGCGTTCTTTTCCCGGCGAGTGAGCCGGAACCGATGGCGTTCCATGCCTTGACGATCGGTCGCCGGAGTTGTTCAGCAGCCCAAAGACTTTCGACTTGTCCGGCTTCGATGGCCTCGATCGTGGAATCGCGGGCCGGATAGTAGTTCGACGTGTCGATGACGACTGTGTCGGCGGGCACGGTGGTGATTAGCGCGGATTCTCGCGCAGGAAGTTCGACCCCAGTTCAGGTGAACTCGTAGTGCAGGGTTCGTCCATCCCACCAGGGGACCTCGGTGTCGGGGAGGTTGGCTTGGCGGAGGACGGGTGAGTAGGTGCGCCGGTCGAGTCGGACGGTGATCTCGTTGCCGCGGTTGAGGATCTGTCCGCCGGTGGATAGGAAC
>NZ_JBFUHV010000346.1:0-3732 GCF_056402215.1 Rhodococcus sp. P4_B6
CCGCCGACACGGCCTGCTGCGGGTTCAGGCCCCAATCCAGCATTCCCACGAGCGTTTTCACGACGAACTGGATGATCACCGAACCGCCCGGCGACCCGGTCGCGAACTGGACGTCGCCGCGTGAGCCGTCGCTGCCGCGGTCGAAGACGAGTGTCGGTGCCATCGAACTCCGCGGCCGTTTACCCGGTTCGACGCGGTTGGCGAGGGGCGCCCCGTCGGGGCCGACCGGCTGGGCCGAGAAGTCGGTGAGCTGATTGTTGAGCACGAAGCCGTCCGTCATGTGGAACGAGCCGAACGCCGATTCCACCGTCGTCGTCATCGATGCGACGTTGCCGTATTGGTCGGCGATCGAGATGTGGCTGGTGCCGTGTTCCTTGTCCTGCGGCTGCACACCGAGCGGAACGGGCCCGAAGTTGCCGGGTTGCGCGGTGCCCATGCTCTTGCCCGGGTCGATGAGGCCGGCCCGCTGCTTCAGGTAGTCCTCGTTCAGCAGTGTGTCGAGGGAATTGCCGGGCAGCGGAACGAAATCGGAGTCCGCGACGTACTTGTCCCGGTCGGCGTACGCCAGGCGCTCGGCCTCGGAGATGAGGTGCACGGCCTCCGCCGTCGGCTTTCCGCCGTTGTCGTCGAGGTTCGTCGGCCCGTACTGCGACAGGTCGAAGTTCTCCAGGATGCCGAGCGTCGCCGCGACCGCGGTGCCGCCGGACGACGGGTTCGGCATGCCGCAGATCTCGTGGTCGCGGTACGGCGTGCACAGCGGTGTCCGCTTCTTCGCCTGGTAGTTGGCGAGGTCGTCGAGGGTCATCTGGCCGGGTGTGCGGCCGCCCGACGCGGTCGCCGTCGCGTCGACGATGCCCTGGGCGATCGCCCCTGTGTAGAAGGCGTCGGCGCCGCCCGCGGCGATCGCTCCGAGCGTCTTGGCCATGGCCGGGTTCGTCAGCTTCGTCCCGGCCGGCTTCGGGCTGCCGTCGGGGTTCAGGAAGTACGCCTTCGACGGCTCGTCGACGGCCAGGTCGGGCGCGGACGCGGCGATCTGCCCGGCCATCCGCGGGCTGATCTCCAGCCCCTGGTCGGCGAGGGAGATGGCCGGGTCGAACAGTTCCCGCCACGCGTCCCGCCCGTGGTCGCGGTGCGCCATCTCGAGCATCCGCAGGACGCCGGGCACCCCGATGGACCGTCCGCTCGCGCGGGCGTCGGGCTTGGGCTCGGTGCGGTCGGTGTCGCTGATCCAGCGGAGGTAGTTCTCCGTCGCGGCCATCGGCGCGACCTCGCGCCCGTCGTACGCCTCGACACTGTTCTGCCCGGCGTCGTAATAGAGCAGGAACGCGCCGCCGCCGATTCCGGAGGACTGCGGTTCGACGAGACCGAGAACGGTCTGGGCCACGATCAGCGCGTCGGCGGCCGTCCCGCCGTCCCGCAGCACCTCGCACGCGGCCTGCGTCGACACCGGATTGGCGGTGGAGACCGCATACGACGCGGTGGTCACGGGCGTCATCCCGGAGCGGTACACGGTGGCGATCTCGGGGTTGGTCGCAAGGTTCTGGGTGGTCGGCGCCGGGCCGGGCGGTGGCGGCGCCTTGGAGACCGGGGTGCCGTTGGGAACATCCGCGCACGTGGCCGCCGGATCGCTCTGCGGTTCCTCGTCCGACGAGCACGCGGCCAGCACCCCGACGCAGAGAGCCGCGGCCAACGAGGCCCGAAATACTGTTCCGATTCCCGTCACAGGACCCATCACCGAACCCTAACAGCGGGAATCCGGCGACGACCGGCTAAAGACGAGGTCCGAAGTGCCGGGTGAGGATTCGGTACCCGAGCTCGTGCAGATGGTGGTGCTCGCGCCACCGGTCGCGGGTCCACGCCGGGTCGGTGTGGGCGGCGGTGATCGCGGCGGTCGTCGATGCGTGCAGATCGAACGCGAGGTCCCGGCAGAGTTCGGCGACGGCACCCGGTTCCCGGGCGTCGCCGAGCCGCCCGATCGTCGCGGCCACCTGCTCATCCGCGTCACTCAGGATCCGCCGGTACGCACCAGGGAGCACGGTCCACAACACCACCAGCGCCACCGCGACACCGAGCACGGTCTCGACGAGCCGGTCGCGGGACACGGTCATCAGGTCCACGTGCGTGCCGCGGCTACCGAGCACCAGGGCGAGCGGGGTGATGAACACCATCGCCAGCCCGTAATTGCGGACGAGGAACGCCTCGATCCCCGCCATCAGTCCCGCCACCACGAGGACCAGCACCGCCGCCGACAGGTCGAGCGACGACAGCACGGCGAGCACCACCAGTCCGAGCACCGTTCCGAAGAACCGGTGCAGCCCGCGGTACGTCCCCAGCACCCGGTCCGGTCCCTGGTGCAGGATCATCGCCGCGGTGATCACCGCCCAGTCGGGCCTGCCGACACCGAACCCCAGCGCGAGGAGACCGGCCGCGGGGCACGCGACCAGCAGTCGCGCGACGATCGTCCAGGACCGGCCCCGCAGATGCGAAGCCCGGCCGAGCCGATAGCGGATCGACGGCCGCGGCAGCGGGACCTGCGGCCGCAGGTCGTCGACATCCGACGCGTGGTCCGCGTCGACACCGTCCACCGTCGCCGCACAGCGCAGGTGCGCCGCGCGCAACGTGCGGGTCAGCGGGTGATCACCGCCGACGAGGGCGGCGTCGTGGAGGCATTGCCAGGCGGCGTGCAGCGACCGCACCGCGTCCCGCCGGGAACCGGGCGAGGACCCGTCGGAGAGTGCGGTGTCGACTGCGGCGACCGCAGTCGCGACCGCGGCACGCTCGGGGGTGCGGGGACGAACGATCCGCCCCGACATCGACACGAGCAACGCCGACACCGCCCCGGCCGCCGCCCAGGCCGTCACCTCCGCCACGGAGACACCGAGCGCAGGCAGCGCGGACGAGATCTCCACGGTGAGCAGCGGAAGGAAGGCGCCCGGCGCGCCGAGTCGCAGTCCGTCGACGACGAACGCGCAGACGGCGACGACCACGGTCATCGCGAGGACGAGCGCCATCCCCCACAACGCGGACCCGCCCGCCGCCGTCGCGTCGTGCACGAATGCGCCGACCGCGGCGCCGACGCCGGCCAGGAGCACCATCACGGCGGCGGCGATCGACACCACCCGCCACCGCACCCGGTACGCCCGGCCCTCGCCGTAGACGACGGCGAACGCACCCAGGGTGGCGGTCGCCGCGACAGCCGAATGTCCGAGCGCGACCCCCGCCAGCGCGGGCAGGCCCACGGCCACGCCGGCGCGGACCACGCCCGGCCAGCGTCGACCCAGCTTGGGCACCCCGAGAAGCAGCGACCGTGCCGGGGCCGGCGCAGGGATCGGCACACCGTGATCCCGCGATCCGGTTCCCTGATCCTGCGCACCTACCGACACGACCACTCACCCTACGAGCGGTCGCGTCACTCGAAGCAGTCGATGAGGTGCATCTCACGTGTGCGGATCGACTCCCCACGTGAGTGACAAAGTGTGCCCCGGGACGCTTTGCCACTCAGTGATACTGGTTGGGTTCGTTGACGCGGCCGGTCTGACTCGTTGCCACTCTGACGCCCGCAAGGACTGTCCTTCACGTGATGTGTCGACCGACCGCGTCGACGAACACACGCGGCCGGTCGGGCGGAGTGACCTGATAGGAGCCTGACTTCGACAAGTCCCATCACTGAGTTGTCCGCCGTCCCGACCGGTGCGTGGCCACCAGATGAAAGGGACAGCCATGACCAGCATG
>NZ_JBFUHV010000347.1:0-3619 GCF_056402215.1 Rhodococcus sp. P4_B6
CGCGAACCCTTGGCTGAACTCTACGATGTTGGGCGTTACTCCATTGAGCGCGTATGGCACCGGCGCACTTTGTTGGAGTAGCGGTTGTATTACCTGCAACAGCTTGTTGAGATCGCCCCTCCGAGTGATGATCTCGTTTGCCAGAAGTTCACCGACTCTATTCAAATTGTTGAGCACCCTGGCATCTTCGGGCAACGCGACATCAACACTGGCGAAGATCTCCCGTACCCGGTCGGGGTCGACCTGCTCCAACATCAAGGTGAGTCGCTTTGAGAAATCCTGGAGCGAAGTTGGCTGACTTACCCGTGAAGAATCCACTACCGAACGATTCTCGAGGAAGGGGCCTCCCGAAGAACTGCTCTGGATAGCCATGTACCCCTCGCCGAGCGCTGACATGTTGTCAACGCGAAATGTGCTTTCGATCGGAATTTTGTAGTTCCGGTCATAGTTCCACTTCAGTTCAACACCGCTTGCAGACGCGTTCAATGCGGTCACATGTCCGATTTGCACTCCGCGTAGCAGCACTCTGGAACCAACGACCAAACCATTCGTGTCGGTCACCGTCATGCTGGCCTCGTTAACCTTCTGCAAAGGCGAGACGTTCAGCCCGAGATTCCCCAGGTAGGCAAACGATGCCACGGCCATCGCAAGCATCCCCACGACGGAGATGCGCGTCTTTGTGAAGATCATTTCACTGCTCCGAGCATACGCAGAATGTTCTCGACATCAACCAGAACTTGATCTCCGTTCGCTGTCTGGATCGACTTGATATCAACCTGAGGATCCTTTGCGAATGGAAGAAGTGTTGTGCGAATAAAATTGTCCAATTTCTCGCCCGAAGTCGGCCCCTCGTCCCACGTATAGCGAACAGACTGCCCTGCATCGGCAACAGAATTCAGCATCGGAACCAACCACATTCCGCCCTCGAAGACACTGCCAACGTTGGGCAGTACGACGCTCAGATGACCGATGAAATTCTGGTTCAAGCTCCGCCAGTAGTACGTGCCTGTGTGATTCTCGTCGCCTTCGAACATGATGGAGAGCGCATCGGACTGGCCATCCACCGCGACGGCTGTCGAATTCATGCCGTCCACCATCCGATCGATCTCGCCGAGGTGGTCCGAAAGGTCGCGCAAATCGACTGCGACTGTCGATGCGATCGCCCTCACATCCTGGACCTGCGGCATCACGTTGTTGAGGCGTTTCATTGTGTCTTGAACCTTCTGGATGCTGCCGCCGTTAACGAAGTAGGCGAGCACCGCCATCGTGTCCTCCAATTGCGGCGGCGATGTGGTCTGTGCGGCAGTGATCAGCATGCCCGGTTTCAAATACTCCGCCTGCGCCGAATTCTGATTTGCTTCGAGTGCGATATACGTATCGCCGAGCAGCGTGTCTTGGCGGATGACCCCGTGTATGTCGGTGGGGATGCGGGCGTCACCTGCCACGTTAACGGTCACCGCAACCACCGCCCCCTGCACATCCACGGCCGTGACCTGTCCGACTTTCAGCCCGTTGAGCGTTACATGCGCGCCGTCGGGAAGGTTGAGCGCACTCGCGAACTGAATCGTGATGGCGTAGCCGTCTCGGACACCGCCTTGCACCGATGGCAGGTCCTTCGGCCCCAGTGAACACGATGCGCTCAACGCGACCACGAAACACATCGAAATGGCGCCGAGACCGAGCTTCCATCGTTTGTCGTGGCTCATCGAACGCCCTCAACTAAGAGTCTGTCGAGATTTCCAGTCAGGACAACCGGTTCACCGGATCCAGTGTCGACAGTCATCGGCTGATAGTTCATCGTCGGTCCACCCGGACTGCCGAACTGTTGCTGTAGCACGGTCGTCACCGAAGGCAGCGAATCAAGCAGACTTGCAAGATCTTTGGACCGCGTCGCGGCAAGGTGGATCGCGTCGCTGACCGGCCCATGCATCGTCGGCCACAGCAGATCACCGTAATGATCTTGAATGCTGTACAACACCGCGATTAGGTATCCGGTGCCATCGACCAGCTTCGTGACGCCTGGCCACAGGTCAATTCCCTCGGCAACCACATCCGGCACTTCATTCAGGAGCGAGCTGACAGTCGACCAGTTGTGCAGCGCTTCCTCTGTCAAGGGCGCCATGTTGAGAACACTCGAACCGATATCGGAGACCAGTTGGTCCGGACTCTCTGCGGCAGCCGATGCATGCTCCAACATCGCGCGTGCGTTTGCACCCTGCCCCTGTAACTCCGTATCGAGACTTCCGATCGCGTGAGCCAGGCTCTTGTCCCCCTCTGCCGGAGTCATTGCATCTACGAAGTCTGCTGCCGACCCGACAATTTCGGAGATGCTCTTCGGCGTGAAACTGCGATTCATTGGGATACACTCCCCTGGTTCGAGATGCGGGCCGGAATCGTAGTTGCCGACTAGTTCGAGGCTACGGTCAGCCRGCAAGGATTTCGACCGTGTCACAACCTGCACGTCTGCACGATATTCGCGCCCCGGGTCTAGCGAGAAGCGCACGATCACGCGATCACCCGCAGGTTCGACGTTGTCAACTCTTCCCACGCGATAGCCCATCTGGGTCACCGGATTGCCTGGGTACAACCCGAGGGAGTCTGGCATTTCTGCGCAGAATGCCGACGTGCTGTCGTGCGAGTCACCGCGTACCACGTACAGGCTTCCAGCTACTACAAGCGCAATCGCTACCGCGCCGGTCACGGCTGCGGCGAGCTTCCGATTGATGTGTGACATGTCAGCACGTCCCTCCTGGAACAGGGACACAGACCGTCGAGGCCAATATGGTTCCTCCGCTGATCTGGGCGATTCCCGTCGGCGTCAGCCATGCAGCCAGCCGATCGCGGAGCTGTTGGAGTTGATCGATGGCGGGACCCATGTCCTGCTGGAAGGCACCGATAGAATCGCGCAGTTGCTCGATCTTCGGGCGCATTTCAGGTTCGTGGGCAAGATAGAATTGTTCGAGCGGATTGACACGGTATAACACCTCACCGAGGAGCGTATAGGCCTCGTTGAAGCCGGCGTGCGTATTGTGATAGGTGGACAGCACCACTTCGATTCGGCGGATCAAATCGAATACGAAGTCACGCCGATGATTGAATTGCTGTAGATATTGTGCCGCCATATTCACAATGTCACGAATCTGTTCACGCTGGTGGTCCATCACAGTGCCGATGCTGTCCATTCCCGAGATGATCGTGGCGATCGAACCCGGATTGCGTTGCAGGGCATCTGCTGTCTGATCGATGTTTGCGTCGATCGTGCCGCCATCCACGCTGTCGGTGACGGTCGGCGCCGCCTGAAGCACATCAGCGATAGAGTACGGGACGTTCACGCGGTCGACTGGTATAACAGCCGAACCAAGGTCGTTGTTGCCCAACGGAAGCACCGAGACTGCATACCCGCCGACCGGAGTCAACATTCGCACGTCGATTCGGGAGTCGGAGCCGATGAAGACCTCTCTTTTGATCTCGGCGGTCACCCGGACGAACGAATCCCCGATGGAGAGGGCAGTGACCTTGCCGACGCTGATGCCGGCAACACGGACGTCGTCACCGATTTCAATTGCTGCAGCGTCTGTCGTTTCGAACGAAATTTGTTTGCGGCCTGGCGGTTGTACGT
>NZ_JBFUHV010000348.1:0-3595 GCF_056402215.1 Rhodococcus sp. P4_B6
TCGCCGGTGAGCATGCCACCGTGGTGGCCACCGGTCGGTCGGACTTTCCCAACCAGATCAACAACGTCCTCGCCTTCCCGGGGGTGTTTCGTGGTCTGCTCGACGCGCACGCGGTCGATATCACCGACGAGATGCTGATTGCCGCGGCCGGGGCGATCGCCGACAGGGTGTCGCCGTCCGAGCTCAATGCCACGTACATCGTGCCGAGCGTGTTCGACGTCACCGTCGCGCCGGCGGTCGCGGCGGCGGTGCGGGAGGTGGCCGAGCGAGGGCGGCAGCCCCAGGAGTGAGCTCAGTCGGTTTCGTCTTCGGTGTGGCGTTGCGCGGCCCCGCGTCCGTGCGAACCTCGCTGTCGCCGTGCGCATGGTCGGCCGACGCCCGGCGGTCTGCCGTGTGGATCGCCAGGCCCGGCATCCGAGGTGCAGGTCCCCGACGATCCGATCGGCGAGCATCACCCGCGGACTCACATCCAGGACGGGGTGGCGACCATTAGCTCGGCACCGATGGGACTTCGGTCGGCCCTCCCAGTCGTAACCATTTGTCGTACATGCTTATCCATGTTCCATCCGTACGCACCCGTTCCAACGTTCCGTTCACGAAGCGCACCAGATCGTCATTGCTCTTGTTCGGGACGACGCCGTACGGCGGAACAGGCGAGTTGATCGGAGTCGATTGAGATGTGCACCCCACCACTGCCATTGCGGCCATGACCGTCGACGCACCGCCAACGCACTGCCAACGGCAGGGATCCTCGAGCAAGGGCGCAACGATGGCCGACCGCCCACGGCCAACAGCCAACGGAAGGCAATCGCTCGCAAAGTAAAAGGCGCCGGCGTCTCCGTGACCGCGCTCGCGCAACACTCGGCGTGGCTACGGCGACGCTGCATCGCACTCTGATTAGCTGTTCCGCGTGACCAGCGGAGACAGGGGGAAACCGACATGGCCGGCAGACGCACGCTCGGAAGTACACGCGGCAACGTCCCGGCGACGACCGAGTCGTACTCCTCGATGTCGACGGCGTGGTCACCGACATGTCCATGTTCGGGTGTGAACTCGAACGGCCAGCGGCGGAGTGGTGGCCGGCGTTCTTCTCCCACATCGCGGATGCGGAGGTGATTGAGTCTGGTTTCGACCTCGCCTGGGCGATCGAGGGACTCGGCTTCACCCTGGTCTATTCGACGAATCGGCCCGACTACACCCACACGGGTACCCGTCGATGGCTCACCGAGCACGACCTTCCGACCGGGCGCGCTCCGTGTGCAGACAACAAGGTCGGGCCTCGTCTTCGACCGCGGCGGAGGTCAAACGCTCCCACTCCAGCTCGTCCGACGGCAGCATCCGCAAGGGTTGCGTGCGTTCATCGACGATGAAACCGGTATCGTCGACCAGCTCACCGTCGAAGGGTTTCGGCCCTGCTCGCCACCGATCTCGCCGGTCTCGGTTCCCGCAGACTCCTGCACGTACTCGAAGGTGGCCAGCAGGCCCTCGCTGGCGCGCAGAACCACGGCGCGACAGCATTAACTCCTGCATAGAGCCACGACGGCGACCTATCTCGTCATAGGCGCAGGTGGCTGTCGCCGGCTCTCGAAATGAGCCTTCAGGAGTCTGCCGGGACCAACCGCCACAGGTACCTGTCGGGTGCGTCCGGCGGGCTGCGTCCCGTGATCGGTGGTATTCCCTGCGCGGACATCTGAGGGTGCGTACTCGGTCCGGTCTTTCCGCGAGTGGTACGCACCGTAGTACAACATCCATCCCCACACGATCGGGTTGATGCGTCGGGCGAGATCGGCGAAGGTGTGGCCGGTGCGCCGGTGCAGCCGCCGGAACCRCACGTGCGCACTGATCCTCTTGCAGGGCGTCCCTGCTGACCGCTGTGTTCGATGCGTGGAGACTCGCACCGGCTGATCAGCGCGGAGGCGTCGCCCGCCACTTGCTCCTCACACGTCTCTTCGCCGATGCGCGAACCGGAGTTTCCGTCGCCGTAATGTTCCCGCCGAGCAGGCGCAACAGTGCGGGTGAACAATAACCGCATGCCTCACTCCAACCCGGTTGCCGCGTGGAAAACCCTCCGCCAGGGTAACGAGCGCTTCGTCAGCGGAGTCTCGATCCACCCCAGCCAGGGAATCGTCGACCGCGCGCAGCTCGTCGACGAAGAGCACCCCACCGCGGTGTTGTTCGGATGCGGAGACTCACGTGTCGCYGCGGARATCATCTTCGACCAGGGCCTCGGTGACATGTTCGTCGTCCGAACGGCCGGCCACGTCCTCGACGACGCCGTGCTCGGTTCCATYGARTACGCGGTGCAGATCCTCGACGCGCCCTTGATCGTCGTGCTGGGTCATGACGGTTGCGGGGCCGTGAAGTCCACTCTGGACGCGCTGGACAAGGGCAAGGTTCCGGACGGCTTCATCCGCAGCATCGTTGAACGGGTGGCGCCGTCGATCATGATGGGTCGCAAAGAGGGCCTCACCACCGTCGACGAACTCGAAGGCCGCCACGTCGTGGAAACCGGGACTCTCCTGATGCAGCGTTCGCGCATCATTGCCGATCGCGTCGGGAGTGGTGCCTGCGCTATTGCCGGCGTCACCTACAAGCTGTCCGATGGCCGGATGCACCTGCAGGGAGGGGTCGGAGACATCGGCGAACTCCGCGACTGACGCGGCCGAAACCGCTGAGCCGCTGGAGCACGGCACCGAACTACCGTGCCGAACGGTGTGACACAAGATCTACGCACGGCGATCGGCCCCGAGGACGCCAGATAACACCGAGGGCTCGGAGAGATCCCCACCGACCCGCCTCGTCACCCAGGGTCCTATGGCGCGGACGGTAATTAAGCGCAGCACGACTCATCTTCACTACAGGTTCTTGCCAACCCCTGTGAGCTGARGGTATCGGCTGCGCGAATGAATCTCAGATCGGTGAGGCATCCAGGACCTCAGAGGCCGGTGGCAGATATCGCCGGAGGACGGCAGCGCTTACCGCGGCATCTCACTAGAACACGATCAACGGAATTGCCGGCAATATAAGAAACTCCACCTCCACGACGGGGGCGCGAACACCATCTGGTGGATCCGCAGTTCGTGTCCGGGGACTATCAGATTTCGGTGGATCTTACGCTGGCGCGTGGGTTGTTCTGCGCGGAAGGCCCCGTGGGGGATTCGGAATCTGATCAGAACGACGGAAGGTGGAGTGCTGGTAAAACTTCCGTGCGTCGGATCGTGCAGTCATGGACCCCTGGTTGGCGTCGCCTACCGCCCGCACGCAGTGTCACGCCACCCCGGGCGTTCTGGATAACGTGTGCAGACACTCCATGGACCTACTCCGCCCTCATGAAGTGGGTAGCCGACGACTGGTCCCAAGGCCCAGTGGCAGTTCCGCCACGTTGCGGCGGATTCCGTGACGGCAAAAGAACACCGAGTCGTGCAGTGCGCGACAAGTCGAGGCGAGCCGGTAGATAGCGCAGTCTGACAAGATCCGTCTGCCAAAGGAGTGGACGGTCTGGTTGACGTGGTTGACCCTTTGGTGCATCATTGTGGTTGACAAAGTTGACGCGAAAGGTGGGTGTGGGTGATGACGTCGCTGGTGGAGCAGGAGA
>NZ_JBFUHV010000349.1:0-3478 GCF_056402215.1 Rhodococcus sp. P4_B6
GTGGTGGTGGTGGGTTCGGGTGGTGGGTTGGTGGGGTATGTGGTGCCGGAGGTGGGGGTTCGGGTGGATTCGGGTGCGGTGGTGGAGTTTGCGGGGTCGGTGTTGCCGGGTTTTATGGTGCCGTCGGTGGTGGTGGTGTTGGGGGAGTTGCCGGTGACGGCGTCGGGGAAGGTGGACCGTGCCGCACTACCCGCACCCGACATGGCCCCGCGCGGGCCGGACCGCGCGCCACGGAGTGCGGCGGAAGAAACACTGGCGTCCGTGTTCGCCGAAGTACTCGGCGTCGAGAAAGTGGGATTCGATGAGTCGTTCTTCGCGCTGGGCGGCGACAGCATCCTGTCCATCCGCCTCGTGTCACGCGCCAAGGCTCGAGGATTGGTATTCACCCCGCAGCAGGTGTTCGAGCACCGGACGGTGGCGGCGCTCGCAGCGGAATCGGAGATCGCGGACCGTGAAACCACGGTCGCCCTTGCCGAACTCGCGGGCGGTGGAATCGGCACCTTCCCGCCCACCCCGGTGGTCCGGTACCTGATCGAGCGGGGTGGGCACTACGAGAGGTTCAGCCAGAGCGTGCTGCTGGACCTCCCGCGCACCGTCGACTCCGACCGGCTCCTCGCGACCGTCACAGCGGTGCTCGCGCGCCACGACATGCTGCGGTCGCGGCTGTACCGGGACGCGAACGGGCAGTGGCAGATGGAGACTCGCGCCGCGGCCGACGTCGACGCCGCGTCACTGCTTAGGCGGGTCGTCTTCGACCCGGCCACCGATCCCGGCCGATCAGCTGACCTGATCGCGACCGAGCACCAGGCCGCCGTGGAGCGACTGCGCCCGTCCGACGGGGTCGTCGCCCAGTTCGTGTGGCTCGACCCCGCGCCGGCCACCGCAACCCCGGTCCGGTCGGGGCGACTGATCGTGGTCGCACACCACCTCGCGGTCGACGGGGTGTCGTGGCGAATTCTGCTGCCCGACTTCGTGACCGCCTGGCATCAGGTGAGCGCCGGGAGCGTGCCGACCCTGCCGGAACCGGCGACGTCGATGCGCCGGTGGGCGCACGCGCTGGCGGAGGAAGCCGTCCGGAGCGAGCGAACCGCCGAACTGCGGTGGTGGCAGTCCGTCGTCGAGGGACCGGACCCGCTGATCACCGACCGACCCCTCGACCCGGGCGTGGACGTCGCGACCGCCCTGCAGGACGTGAGTGTCGAGACCTCCCTCGACGACACGTCCGTGCTGCTCACCCGCCTACCGGACCTCTATCACGGGGGCGCCCTCGACATTCTGCTGACGGCGCTGGTGGTGGCGTCGTCGAGGTGGCGAGCCGAACGGGGGATCCCGGGAACGTCGACGCTGATCCGATTGGAAGGGCACGGCCGGGAGCAGCAGGTGGTGCCGGGCGCCGACCTGTCCCGCACCGTCGGCTGGTTCACGACGGTCTTCCCGGTTCGCGTCGAACTCCGGGGCATCGACCTCGACGACGCGCTCGCCGGCGGCCGCGGCCTGGGCAGCGCACTGAAACGGGTGAAGGAACACTTCCGGGCGGTGCCGGACATGGGCATCGGCTACGGACTGCTCCGGTACCTGAACCCGGACACCGCGGGCAGCCTGCCGGACCCTGAACCGGGGCAGATCAGTTTCAACTACCTCGGCCAGGTCCCGGATCCGGCGGTCGGCGACACCGAGGCCGGTTGGACCCCCGCCGACGGGTTCGGCGACCTCCGGTACGTCCCGGACCCGGACATGCCGGCGTCGGCCGCAGTCGAGATCAACGCGATCGTCATCGGCGGACGGCTCCGGGTCGGTTTCGGTTTCCCCGACACCCTGCTCGCGCGCGCCGAGGTGGAGAGGCTGGCGGCGCGGTGGCGGGAGGCGCTGTCCGCATTGGTGTCCCACGCACGCAGCGGGATCGCCGGTGGGCTCACGCCCTCGGACGTTCCGCTCGTCGACGTCACCCAGGACGACCTCGAGACGTGGGAAGAACACTTCGGCGCGCTGACCGACGTGTGGCCGCCCACCCCGCTGCAGGCCGGGTTGCTGTTCCACGCCCTGCTCGCGAAACCGTCGATCGACGCCTACACGGTGCAGGTGGAACTGCACCTGAAGGGCGCCGTCGACCCGGACCGGATGCGCCGGGCTGCGGCGGCTCTACTGGAGCGGCACGCGAATCTGCGGGTGGCGTTCGTCCCCGCGCGGGACGGCACGTTCGTGCAGGTGGTGCCCGCGACCGTCGACGTGCCGTTCCGCGCACTCGACCTCACCGGCCTGCCGGAGGCCGAGCGGACCACCGAACTGGAGCGCGTCCTCGCCGCCGACCGGGCCGCACCGTTCGACACGTCCCGGGCCCCCCTGCTGCGGTTCCTGCTCGTGTCGACTAGCAGCCGGGAATCGCGGCTCGTGTGGACCAACCACCACACCCTCCTGGACGGATGGTCGATGCCGCTCGCGATCCGCGAACTGCTCGCGCTCTATGTGGCCGGGGACGCCGATGCGTCGGCGCTACCGCGGCCCCGGCCCTATCGGGACTTCCTGTCATGGCTGCACCGCAGGGACGCGGCCGAATCGCGGGAGGCCTGGGCGGCTGCACTCGCCGGTATCGACGGTCCGACACTGCTCCTGCCCGACGCACGGGGGCGGCAACTGTCGGCTCCCCCCGAGAGCGCCCAGTACGCAGTGTCCGAGGAACTGACCGCCGACCTGACGACCCTCGCGCGGACCCGCAACACGACACTGAACACGGTCACTCAGGTGGCGTGGGGCATCGTGCTGGGCGCCGCGACGTCCCGCGACGACGTGACGTTCGGGAGCACCGTGTCCGGGCGATCGCCGCACCTGCCCGGTGTGGAGTCGATGATCGGGCTGTTCGTCAACACCGTACCCACCCGCATCACCCTCGACCCCCGGGAGACCCTGGGTGCGCTGCTCGACCGGACGCAAGCGGAACAGGCAGCCCTCGTCGACCACCATCACCTCGGCCTCGCCGACATCCAGCGCGCGGTCGGCGCCGACATCGGGTTCGACACCGCGACCGTCTTCGAGTCGTACCCGATCGACCGGGGAGGCCTCACCGAGGACAGCGACCTCGCCGGCATCCGGGTGGTCGACGTGCGCGGCGTCGACGCCACGCACTACCCGCTGAGCGTCGCCTTCTCCGTGGACATCCAGTTGCGCATGACGTTCCACTACCGGCCCGACCTGATCGACCGGGCCACCGTCGGCTCGATCGCGGGACAGGTCACCCGCGTGCTCGAGGCGATGGCGTCGGATCCGGGTGTGGGTGTGGGTGGGGTGGGTGTGTGGGGGTCGGGTGTGGGGTTGGTGTGTGGTGTGTCGGGTGTGGGGGTGCGGTTGTTGCCGGAGATTTTGGCGGGGGGTGTGGTGGCGGGTGGGGGTGGGGTGGCGGTGTCGTGTGGGGGTGTGGAGTTGTCGTATGGGGAGTTGGATGGGTGGTCGAATCGGTTGGCGCGGGTGTTGATTGGTTGTGGGG
>NZ_JBFUHV010000350.1:0-3477 GCF_056402215.1 Rhodococcus sp. P4_B6
CCTCCTCCCCCCCTGGCGAGGGTCGTCCTCTGTTTGTGGGCGCTCTGCCATCCTTCGCTCTCTGCTCTCTAGAAATTGGTGCGGTAGTACCAGTTCTTATCCCCAGCCCCGAAGTTGTCCACAATTCGCAAAGGGCACCTTTCCGCGGTCTCCGGCAGCGGGCACGCTCGCTGCATGGACGCACATGACGGTGGCGAAGTGCTGGTTCTGGTAGACGATCCGGCGCTGCTGCACAGCATCAGGCGCGTGGCGGCAGCGGCCGACCGGACGCTGAACGAGACCGACGTCGCCGACGCCCGGCACGCCTGGGGCAGCGCGCCGATCGTCGTGCTCGACGCGCGTGCCGCCGCCGCGTGCCGCAACCGGCTTCCACGCCGGCGGCGGGTCGTGCTGCTGTGCGACGGGCCGCCGGGCATCGACGAGTGGCGGATCGCGACAGCGGTCGGTGCCGAACACGTGCTGGCCGTGCCCGACGACGAGTCGGCCCTGGTCGCCGTTCTCGGCGAGCAACCCCAGCGGCCCGAAGCGGACGGAACCGTCGTCGCCGTGGTCGGCGGGTGCGGCGGAGCCGGCGCCTCCACCCTGGCGGCGGCGACCGCCCTCACCGCGGCGGCGCGGTCGCAGCTCACACTGCTGCTCGACACCGACTCGTGGGGATCCGGGCTCGACGTGCTGCTGGGCATCGAGGACGTGCCCGGACTGCGGTGGTCGGGACTGTCGATCGAAGGCGGCCGGATCTCTTCGGGCGCGCTCCGGGACGCGCTGCCCGCTCGAGGCGAGCACCTGCGGGTCCTCGCCTGCAGCAGGACCGGGCACGGCGCGGGACCGACGGCGGCCGCGGTCCGCGCCGTCACCGACGCCGGGCGTCACGCCGGCGAACTGGTCGTGTGCGACGTGTCGCGGTTCCCGGGTCCGGTCACGGAGGCCGTCCTCGAACTCGCCGACCTCGTGGTTCTCGTCGTGCCCGCGACCGTCCGGGCCTGCATCGCCGCGGGGAAGGTGTCGCAGTGGATCACCGAACGGAATCCCAATCAGGGACTCGTGGTCCGTGGCCCGGCACCTGGCGGGCTTCGCGGGGCAGACGTGGCGGAGGTCCTCAACCTGCCGCTGATCGCGTCGATGCGCGCCGAGCGCGCGCTTACCGGAATGCTTGAACACGGCGGTCTGCGGCCGGGGCGGCGCTCCCCGCTGGGCGCCGCGGCCGAGGCGGTCCTCGACACCGTCGGCAGCAGACCGCGCACACGGGAGTGGGCGGCATGAGTTCCCTCGTCACCCCCGACCTCCTCGACCGGGTGCGCGAACGCCTCGCGCACACGTCCGGCGAGCCGACACCCGCGACGGTTGCCGCGGCCATCCGGACCGAGTCCGGCGGCGTGCTCGGCGACACCGACCTGCTCGGTGCGTTGCGGGTGCTCATGACCGAACTCACGGGCGCAGGCCCGCTCGAGTCGCTGCTGACGGAGCCTGGTGTCGCGGACGTGCTCGTCACGGCGCCGGACCGGGTGTGGGTGGACCGCGGCCGCGGACTCGAGCGCGCAGCGGTCCGGTTCACGGACGAAGCAGCCGTGCGCCGACTCGCCCAGCGACTCGCGCTGTCTGCCGGCCGCCGCCTCGACGACGCCCAGCCGTGGGTCGACGGAAGGCTGCGGGACGTCGGAAACGGCTCGTTCGGTGTACGGCTTCATGCCGTACTGGCGCCCGTCGCTCAGGGCGGCACCTGCCTGTCGCTGCGGGTGCTGCGCCCGGCCACCCAGGGGCTGGGTGCGCTCGTCGCGGGCGGCGCCGTGACCGAGGCGGCCCACGATCTGCTGGTGAAGATCGTGCACGCACGCCTCGCCTTCCTCGTCACCGGCGGCACCGGGGCGGGGAAGACCACGCTGCTGGCCGCGTTGCTGGGTGCGGTGGACCCGGCGGAACGGATCGTGTGCGTGGAGGACGCCGCAGAGTTGGCGCCGACGCACCCGCACGTGGTCAGGCTGGTGGCCCGGGCACCCAACGTCGAGGGCGTGGGCGAGGTGACCGTCCGGGACCTCGTCCGTCAGTCCCTCCGTATGCGACCCGATCGGATCGTCGTGGGCGAGGTGCGCGGCGCGGAGGTGGTCGACCTGCTGACGGCGCTCAACACGGGCCACGACGGCGGCGCCGGAACGGTGCACGCCAACTCGCCCGAGGAGGTGCCCGCCCGGCTCGAAGCGCTTGCGGCACTGGGCGGAATGGACCGCGCGGCGCTGCACAGTCAGCTGGCCGCGGCCGTGCAGGTGATCCTGCACGTCCACCGGTCGTCGAGTGGAGCGCGGCAGTTGACGCAGATCGGTGTCGTCACTCGCGACGAGCACGGACGCGTCACGATCGTTCCCGCCTGGAGTCACGACAGGGGGGAGGGGCCGGCGGTGGACCGGCTCCGCCTCTGGTGTTCTCGGCGGGAACGGTCGGCTTCTCCTCGGGAGGCGTCGTGATCGCAGGTCTGGTGGTGCTTGCGTGTGCGGTACTGGCGGTGCCGTCCGCGCGGTCGCGTCCGCGCTTGCTCGCGGTGACCGGGCGGGGAGGTTCCGGGCGGCGGATGCGTCTGCCCTGGGCGGCTCCGGCGGCGGTCGTCTGCGCTCCGGTCGTGTACGAACTCGGCGGGATCTGCGCGGTTCTGGCGTCGGTGATCGTCTGTGCGACAGTGCGGTTCAGGTCGGTGCGACGTCGGTCGGCGAAGGCGAAGGACGCCGATCTGCGCGTCGTGCTGGCGGGCCTCGAGGTGGTAACGGCGGAACTTCGGGTGGGCGCGCATCCCGCCGCGGCATGTCAGACCGCGGCCGACGAATCGGTGGGCAGTGTGTCGGCGGCGTTCCGGGCCGCTTCGGCGCGCTCGCGGCTCGGGGGATCCGCCGCCGACGGGTTCCGGATCGCGGACTCCCGTGTCGGCACCGAGTTGGGGCGGATCGCCGACATCTGGGCGGTGGCCGACGCGCACGGTCTCGCGCTGGCGGAACTGCTCGAGGCGGCGCGGACGGACCTCCTGGGGCGCAGTCGCTTCCGTCAGCGGACCGAGGCGTCCCTCGCCGGAGCGAGGGCGACGGCGACCGTGCTGGCCGGGCTGCCGCTCCTGGGTGTCGGTCTGGGTCAGATGATGGGGGCGTCCCCGCTGGCGGTGCTGTTCGGCGGCGGGGTGGGCGGCATCCTGCTGCTGCTCGGTGCGGGATTGGTGTGCGCGGGACTGCTGTGGACCGACCGGATCACCGGGCGGGTGACGGGATGATCTGGGGCGCGGTACTTCTCCTCGCCTGCGCCGTGTTGGTTCTCCCCGCACCCAGATCACCGGTGCAGCGACTGCGCGGCGACACCGGCGGTCCGGGCGATGCGGTGGCCACGGCGGACGACCCCGCGCGCCGCGAGGACCCGCTCGCGACCGCCGCCGCCTTCGACCTGCTGGCAGCGTGCCTGCGCGCAGGGTTGCCGGTCGCGACCGCGGCGCTGGCCGTGTCGCGGTCC
>NZ_JBFUHV010000351.1:0-3426 GCF_056402215.1 Rhodococcus sp. P4_B6
ACCCACTTCATACCCACTTCATTCTCGCAGTGGCACAACCAACCTGCATGCTGACCACCACCCACGACGACCACATCGATCTGCCGGACCCGGTACCGGTCCTCCACACCGACACCATCGATCTGTCACGGATGTCCGCGGCGCCGGTGACCGACGCCGACCGCCGCGCACCACTGCGCCCACAGAACACGGCATACGTGATGTTCACCTCGGGATCGACCGGCCGCCCGAAGGGAGTGACCGTGGCCCACACCGCAATCGCCAACGAGGTGCAGTGGGTTGCGTCAGATTACGGCTTCGGTGACCGTCTTTTGCAGAGCAACGCGGTGACCTTCGACGCGTCGACCCCCGACCTCTTCGCTCCGCTGCAGGTCGGCGGATGCGTGGTGTTGGCAGGGCCCGACGGCCAACGCGACCCCGACTACCTCGCCGAACTCATTCACACCCAGGCGATTACCCACATGTCCTCGGTACCGACCGTACTGACCGCCCTGATGGCCAGCCGACCACCCGACGTTCTCCGCAGTGTGCGGGTGATCTACCTCGGCGGTGAAACACTGTCCGGGCGCACGGTGACGCGATTGACCCAGTCCGGTCCGGCAACGGTATGGAACCAGTACGGGCCCACCGAAACCACCGTCAGCGTCATCTGTCACCGCTGCACCCAGCCCGAAGAGTCAGTGGTACCCATCGGCACACCCCAGACCAACTGCCACGCCTACGTGTTGGACCGCCGCTTGCATCCGGTGCCGATAGGGGTGGTGGGCGAGTTGTATGTGGCTGGGGTGCAGCTGGCGCGGGGTTATCACGGCGCGCCCGGACTGACCGCCGAACACTTCGTCGCCAACCCCTACGGCCCACCCCGCGAACGCATGTACCGCACCGGCGACCTCGTCCGCTGGCACCCCGACGGCAACCTCGAATTCCTCGGCCGCCGCGACCTCCAAGTCAAAATCCGCGGCCACCGCATCGAACTCGGCGAAATCGAAGCAACTCTGGCGGCTGATCCCGACGTCACCCAGGCTGCCGCCGCGGTGCACCACGATCACCACACCGGGGACCGGTTGGTCGGCTACGTCGTCTCCCGTGACGGCGCCCACCTCGACCCGGCTCGTGTCCGCGCGATGGTCGCGGACCGCCTCCCCGACTACATGGTGCCCTCGCCGATAACCGTCGTCGATCGGTTGCCGTTGACGGCGAGTGGGAAGGTGGATCGGCGGGCGTTGCCGGTACCGGTGTTGCCGGCGCCACAATACCGGGCGCCGATGACGGTGGTGGAGGGTGTCGTTGCCGGGGTGTTCGCCAATGTCCTCGGCCRCGARCGGGTCGGACTCGACGACGACTTCTTCACCCTCGGCGGCAACTCGCTGCTTGCGACGCAAGCGGTGTCGCGGCTGGGTGTGACGTTGGATGTGCGGGTGCCGATGCGGGTGTTGTTCGAGGCRTCGTCGGTGCAGGCACTGTCGAAGTGGCTCGAGTCCCGGACGGCTACAAGCGCACGCGCACCGCTGCTGCCGCGGACCCGGCCCGAACACATMCCGCTATCGTATGCACAGCAACGGATCTGGTTCCTCAACCGATTCGACCCACACTCACCGGTCTACAACATCCCATTCGCCCTGCGCCTGTCGGGAACCATGGACRCGGCCGSRCTGMKSGCRGCKMTCGSMGACGTCGTGGACCGACATGAGACCCTGCGGACGATCTACCCCGAATCCGACACCGGCCCGCACCAAGTGGTTGTCCCGGCGGCRGAGGTCAGCGGCGGATTCGTCACCGCCGCCGTGACCGAGAACGAACTCGCCGCGCGGCTGACCGCGATGGCCTCGGCCGAGTTCGATGTCACAGAATCGGTGCCGGTGCGGGCCGCCGTGTTCGAGACRGCCGACGATSAGCATGTGCTCGCCGTGGTGCTGCACCACATCTGCGCCGACGGCTCCTCGATCGCCCCGCTGGCCCGGGATCTCRTGGCCGCCTACACGGCCCGCACWGGCGGACACCCGCCCTCGTGGCCACCGCTRGCGGTYCAGTACGCCGACTACACCCTGTGGCAACGCGAACTCCTCGGGTCCGACGACGACCCGAACTCGGTGCTCGCACAGCAGCTGACCTACTGGCGTTCCACACTCACCGGGCTACCGGATCAGCTCGAATTGCCGCGTGACCGCACCCAGCCCATGGTGTCGCACCGTGGACGGACACACGCGTTTACACTCGGCGCAGAGACCCACCTCTCGCTCATTGAGATCGCACGAGAACACTCCGCGACGTTGTTCATGGTGCTGCACACCGCATTCGCGGTGTTCCTGGCCCGGATGTCGGGCACCGGCGATGTCGCGATCGGCACCCCTGTCGCCGGCCGCGGCGACCCAGCCCTCGACGACCTGGTCGGCATGTTCGTCAACACACTAGTGCTGCGAACCCCGGTCGACGGCGCCAGCAACTTCACCACGCTGCTCTCGACGGTCCGGGAAACCGACCTGGCCGCGTTCGAGCACGCCGACGTGCCGTTCGAACGGGTGGTACAGGCMCTCAACCCGGCACGATCGACCACCCGACACCCACTGTTCCAGGTGATGCTCGTCCTCCAGAACCAGGAGCACCCGAAACTGGAATTGGCYGGGCTGAACGCCCGTATCGAGGACATCGACCACGCCGCCACCCAGTTCGACCTGACCCTCACCATCAGCGAACGTTATTATGACAAGGGCGCACCCACCGGGCTGAACGCAGCGTTCACCTACACAGCCGACCTGTTCGACGAGGACACCGTCCGCGGGTTCGCCGACCGGTTCACTCGCCTCCTCGACGCTGCGGTCGCCGATCCCGACAGCCCGGTCGGCGACATCGATCTCCTCGACCCCACCGAAAAACAGCTGATCCTCGCGGACTGGAACCACACCGATCATGCTCCAACCACCGACACACTGGTGTCGATATTCGGTGCGCAGGCCGCCCGCACACCCGACGCGCCCGCGGTGGTGGATGGGGACCGGTGCCTGTCCTATGCCGAGTTCAACGCACGCGTCAACCGTCTCGCCCGACACCTGATCACAGAAGGAGTAGGCCCGGAAACCATCGTGGCACTGCGGATGCGCCGCTCCCTCGACTTCGTCGTCGGAGTCTACGCTACCCTCACCGCCGGTGGAGCATATCTACCCATCGACCCCGACCACCCAGCCGAACGCACCCACTTCATTCTCGCAGTGGCACAACCAACCTGCATGCTGACCACCACCCACGACGACCACATCGATCTGCCGGACCCGGTACCGGTCCTCCACACCGACACCATCGATCTGTCAYGGATGTCCGCGGCGCCGGTGACCGACGCCGACCGCCGCGCACCACTGCGCCCACAGAACACGGCATACGTGATGTTCACCTCGGGATCGACCGGCCGCCCGAAGGGAGTGACCGTGGCCC
>NZ_JBFUHV010000352.1:0-3424 GCF_056402215.1 Rhodococcus sp. P4_B6
CGGCCGGCCACGTCCTCGACGACGCCGTGCTCGGTGCCTTCGAATACGCGGTGCAGGCCCTCGTCGCGCCCTTGATCGTCGTGCTGGGTCATGCCGGTTGCGGCGCCGGGAAGTCCCCGCTCGACGCGCTGGACAAGGGCAAGGTTCCGGACGGCGTCATCCGCAGCATCGTCGAACGGGTGGCGCCGGCGATCATGTGGGGTCGCAGAGAGGGCCGCGCAACGGTCGACGAACTCGAAGGCCGCCACGTCGTGGAGACCGGGGCTCTGCTCATGCAGCGTTCGCGCATCATCGCCGATCGCGTCGGAAGTGGTGCCTGCGCTATTGCCGGCGTCACCTACAAGCTGTCCGACGGCCGGATGCACCTGCAGGGAGGGGTCGGAGACATCGGCGAGCTCCGCGACTGACGCGACACACCGAGCCCGCCGATCCACCGGTCCATCCGGAGACCTGACGCGGTGAACGGAACGCACGGGCAGATCGCGAACCGGCCGATCTCCGCGGCCCCCGAGGTCACCGCGGAGGAGACGCGGAAGGTCCTCGCCAGGCGGCGAGCATTGCGACTCGATCGATTCCCCAGGTGCCGACGCATCGGGACACCGCGTGCCCGCTGCGGTGATCGCCCGGGCGCACGCACGACGACGATCGAGTAGCTCACTTCTGCGGCTGTGGCCCCCGGTCGGCCACCTGACGCACCGCCGCCGCGACCGCCGGCGCGACACCCGCGTCGAACACGCTCGGCACGATGTACGTGGCATTGAGCTCGGACGGCGACACCCTGTCGGCGATCGCGCCGGCCGCGGCGATCAGCATCTCGTCGGTGATGTCGACCGCGTGCGCGTCGAGCAGACCGCGGAACACCCCCGGGAAGGCGAGGACGTTGTTGATCTGGTTCGGAAAGTCGGACCGGCCGGTGGCCACCACGGTGGCATGTTCACCGGCGGCGACCGGGTCGACCTCCGGGACCGGATTGGCGAGTGCGAACACGATCGAGTCGTCGGCCATCGCCGCGATGTCCTCGCCCGTGACAATGTTCGGCGCCGAGACCCCGATGAACACGTCCGCCCCCACCAGCGCATCCCGCAGTGATCCCGTCCGAGCCTCCGGATTGGTGTGCTCGGCGATCCAGGTACGAAAYTCGTCGGCGGTGTCRTCGGGTGACACGATCCCCCGCCGCCCGCAGCCGATGATGTTCGTGCCGCCCTGGGCGACGAGCARCCGGATGACGGCGTGCCCGGCGGCGCCGACACCCGAGACCACGATCCGMGCCCTAGCGAGCGWCTTGCCGACCACGCGCAGCGCGTTGGTCAGGGCGGCCAGGACCACGATCGCGGTGCCGTGCTGGTCGTCGTGGAACACCGGAATGTCGAGGCTTCCGCGCAGCCGCGCCTCGATCTCGAAACACCGTGGGGCGGAGATGTCTTCGAGGTTGATSCCRCCGTASACSGGCGCCAGGGCGCGGACGATCTCGACGATGGCRTCCGGGTCCTGGGTGTCCAGGCAYACCGGCCAGGCGTCSACACCGCCGAAYYGTTTGAACAGTGCCGCCTTACCCTCCATCACCGGGATCGACGCCGCGGCACCGATGTTGCCCAAACCCAGGACCGCGGACCCGTCGGTGACCACGGCGACGGTGTTGCGTTTGATCGTCAACCGGCGCACGTCCTCGGGATGTTCGGCGATCGCGGTACACACCCGGGCCACGCCGGGGGTGTAGGCGCGGGAGAGGTCGTCGCGGTGTGTSAGCGGAACCGTCGGGTTCACCTCGAGCTTGCCGCCCAGATGCAGCAGGAAGGTACGGTCGCTGACCTTCCCGACGGTCACCCCGGGCACCTCGGCGATGGCGGTCGCGATCTGGTCGGCGTGCGCGACGTCCGAGGCGTCGCAGGTGAGGTCGATGACCATGTGGTCGGGGTGGCTCTCGGCCACATCGAGCGCCGTCATGGCACCCTTCACCGACGCGATGGCCGCCGCCAACGTGGACGTGGTGCCGGCGCCGACCGGTGCGTGGACGCGGACGGTGATCGAATAGCCGGGGCTGGGACTGGGCATGGGAACTCCTGATCGAGTGACGAGCAGCAGGCGCCTACAGGGGGCGTGACCCGATCGGCCCGCACGGCTGGCGCTTCCGCCGCAACATCTTCAGTCTGCGCGGCCAACGCCGATCCGGACAAGAGGAGTTCGGCTGATTCCGCGCGCGAAACGCTGCCCCGCGTCGCCGGGCCGCGGAGCAGGATGGAAGACACCCGCGGCGACCAGCCACCAGGCGCGAACACAGAACACCGCCGCTGCGGCGCCCAACCGCGAGAGACAAACCGGAAAGAGCAGGAGCCGTCATGACGGCACACAAGAATCCACCGGTCGGGCCCACCACCGATCACGAACGAATCCGCTGTTGGATCCAGCACCATCACGGGGCGCCCGCAACGACCACCCGGCTCCCGGCCCGCCCCGCGTCGGCGACGACAACGCTGCTGGTCGACTTCGCCGGTCTGCGCCCGGGATCGGGTCTCGAGCACATTTCCTGGAAGCAATGGTTCGCCCTGTTCGACGCGCAGGCCCTCGCGTTCCGATTCCCCGGCACCGAGGACAGTCTCGCGTTCGAGCTGATACCACGCACCACCGGAAGACCGGCAGGGCGGCACCAGACCACACCCCGACCGGCACCGGAATGAGAGTCGAGAACAGATGACAGGGGAATCGGCACCAGGCCGATTTCGTCGAGTCGACCCCCTCCCCAGCAAAGAAGGTGGTTTCGAGCCGGCGCACACCCCTCTCCGCCCGGCCTCGGGTCAGCCGGCGCAGTCGCGGCAGATCATCTGCCCGCCGCTGGTGTCGACGAGCCGGCTGCGATGCTGGACCAGGAAACACCGGGTACAGGTGAATTCGTCGGCCCGCTTCGGGATCACCCGCACACTCAGTTCCTCCCCGGACAGATCCGCGCCGGGCAGCTCGAACGACTCGACGACGTCCGGTTCGTCGACGTCGACCACCCCGGAGCGGGGATCACCCCGCCGGGTCTGCAGTTCGTCGAGCGATTCGTCGTCCAGTTCCTCCGGACGGATTCGCCGGGGTGCGTCGTAGTCGGTGGCCATGACTTCTCCCTGAGTTCGGGTCGGCACCGGATTCCCACCCACCTTCGGGGTGCTGTATAGACAACGCCCGGGCGGGCCGTATCGTGCCCACCCGGTGCGTCATTCGCACTGTCGACCGCCCCGGCACCGTCGGCCTCCCCCGCTGCGATGCCGGGCACGGCAACGGCGCCTACCACCACAACGGCGGGTGACACCGCCACACGATCGGCGGCACCGAATACATCGAGTACGTCGGACACAGAGCACACGACCTGATCGGCGGGCCAGATCACCGATCCATCTCCGGTCAATCTTCGCCGCATCTCAACACGTACTGTGGTGCCGTGCAC
>NZ_JBFUHV010000353.1:0-3417 GCF_056402215.1 Rhodococcus sp. P4_B6
TCATAAGGCCATACCTAATGCCATACGGTTCACCATATTGTTTGCCATATGCCTAGTCGGTCCGTCGATCGGTAGGGTGCGATCGACGAGCACCGCACTTTCCGAGTCCAAGTTGCGCTTCACCGACCGACCTTCACAGAGAAGGCGCAATTGGATCGGGGCGACAGCATTGCGCGCCGTCGGCGGCTCCCTCCCCGATGCGAGTAGATGCGCGGTTCGCAATGTCACCGTCGGGTCCTCGCGGACGTCTACGTGCGACAGGCGTCAGCGCGGTGCGAGATCGCGGTGACCTCCGCCGTGCGGTTCACGTCATTGATCAGACACAGCCCCCGGTACGTGCCCCGGCGGACGCTACAGCCCGGAGCCAACGGTGGATGTAGGGGTATGCCTACCCGCCGCAGATTCTCCAGAAGCGGACCCGTGACGAACTCGACACCGCGGTCGCGACCTTCTCCGGCACGTCGCCGACAACGCACGCTCGGCCGACCGCGCCATCACGAAGCGATACCGCTCGTCGGTCCTCGGCCGACACGTGAGCGAATTCTTACAGGTCAGCCAACCCACCATCGAGGTCGAACATGCGGCCCAACGCCGCGCATAAGCGTCTCTCCCCCGCGATGACCATTAGCCGCTAGGGCTGCCGCTAGTCGATGGAAGGTTTTCTGGTGTGGTGTCGGCAGTCGCCGTACCGTCCCGCACAAGTGCGACAGAACTTCCGACAGCAAGGGCGCCGAGGCAGAAGGCGGGCACCAACATCGCGTATACAGGCGCCCCACCGAGCCCAGCGACCCAGGGCATGAGGTTCTGAGCGATGAAGCCCCCGATGCTTCCGATAGTCGAGATTATGGCGATGCCACCGGCTGCGCGTGCTCCGCTCAGTATCCGTGAAGGCATTGGCCAAAAGCACGGAATCAGAAGCGAAATACACGGTGTTCCAATGACAATAGCAATGAACCGGAGAGTGTTGTCGGCGACCAAGGTGCTGCACCCGAAGGCGAGCAATCCGATGCTGGCGAACACCATCATGCCGATTCGCGAGCGCCGCACGCCTTCCAAGCGCTTGGGCAGCCACAGTAGGAGCGCCGTGGTGACGAGCCATGGAGTTGCGCTGAGTACGCCGTTCATCGTGCCGGTGACACCGAATTCCCTTACCACGGTCGGAGTCCAGTAAATCACCCCATACAGCGAAATCATGATGAGGGTGTACACCCCGGCCAAGAACAGCACTCGTGGACTGATCAACGCGGACAGAAAACTCCCGTGACCCGACTGCTTCGCCCCGGATTCGTCCGCGAGGGTACGGAGTAGCCAACCTCGCTCACGGTCGTTCAGGAAGGACGCGGTCTTCGGTGTGTCCGGGAGCCATCGCAGCACGACGAACATCATCGCCACGGCGGGCACTCCGGTGGCTAGGAACACCCACTGCCAACCGTGGAGGCCGAATGTTCCGTCGAGCTCGAGTAGCGGGCCACCGATGAATGCGCCGAGAGCGTTCCCGAGTGAGCTTCCAAGCGTAAGGACGGCGAGCGCACGAACTCGATAGGCCAGCGGGAACCACAGGGTGAGGTAGAACACGAGGCCGGGGTAGGCGCCTGCTTCGGCTACTCCGAGGAGGAAGCGCAGAGCTCCGAACATGGTGCCGGTTTGGGTGAAGCCGAGCGCGATGGTGACTAGTCCCCAACTTCCCAGGATTCGTGCCAACCATATTCGTGCTCCGAATCTGTTCTGCGCGAGCACACTTGGCACTTCCAGGAGTAGGTAGCCAATGAAGAAGAGGGACGACGCGAGACCATATACGGTCTCCGTCATGCCGAGGTGGTCCACCATCTGCAGTTTGGCGAAGCCGACATTTTGTCGGTCGATGATTGCGATGAGGTATATCGCCGTGACAAAGGGCATCAGGCGCCAGAAGAGTCGCCTGACAACGTCTGCCTGTTCGGGCACTGAGAGGTCGGTTTGCATGTGATGGCTCTTTCGGGTGTGGCGCTGACGGACCAAAACGCCGCTGTGGGGGTGCGCCGCGATGACATCGATGGCGGCGTCAGGGAGCGCTTGTGGCTGCACTGGCCTCGGGTGACGAGGCATGGATCGATGCTGGTGATGGTCAGGCGATTCGTTCTCATTGTTCCGGCACGGTCCGCTCGGGAAACAGGGCGGGTCAGCTGGAACGGTCCTGAGTGATTGGCTTCCCCGGCAGGTACCGATCGCCGGCTTGAACGCAAACCGGGGTGTGAGAGCCTTCTCCGRGAACGGTGACGGTTACGGTCGCACTGGGCAGCCATACGGATGTTGTGGCTGGCACACTCTCCCACCGCCCACCGCCCACCGCCCACCGCCTGGCGACCTCTGACGGTGGGCGTCGATCCGTTGCGGATGTCAGCTTTGGATTGCTTTTGTCTGCACGAATTCATGAAGGCCGTAAATTCCGCGTTCACGTCCGAAACCCGAGCGCTTAGTTCCGCCGAATGGCGCCGAGGGGTTGAACTTTCCGGCATTGATGTAGACCGTACTTGCGTGAATCTTCTTTGCGAATTGTGCTGCACGATCGGTGTCTTCGGCCCAGACCGCCGCGTTGAGACCGTACGGGGTGCTGTCGACAACAGCTAACGCGGCGTCTTCGTCGCCGTCGTAGGGGAGGATGGCGAGGACGGGGCCGAAGGCTTCCTCCTGTCCGATCGTCGATGCGGGGTCGACGTCGGTGAATACTGTGGGCGCGAAGTAGTAGCCGCCCGACAGGTCGTTCGGAAGATCGCCGACCTGGCCGACTCCTCCCATGAGCACTCTGGTTCCCTCGGCGATCGAACGGGAAACGATTGAGACGAGACGGTCGTGTTGCTGTCGGGAGACCAGCGGGCCGAGCTTGGTCGTCGGATCGAGCGGGTCGGCGGGGATGTACGTGGCCGCCTCCGCCGTCACCAGTCGTTCGACCTCGGCGAGTGCGGATCGGGGCACGATCAGTCGACTCAATGCTGCGCAGACTTGGCCGTTGTTACCGAATGCGCTGGCGACGCTGTAGTGCACGGCTGCCTCGAGATCGTGAGCGTCGAGAAGTACGTGTGCGCTCTTGCCTCCCAGTTCGAGAGTCACCGGCGTGATCGCTGCACCGGCTACTTCGGCCACCCGCGCACCAGCACGGTCGGATCCTGTGAAGGTGACCGCATCCACGTCCCGGTGACCCGCCAGGTATTCCCCGACCGCTGGCCCGTACCCGGACACCAGATTGAACACTCCTGGCGGAAGCCCGATCTCGTCGACGATGTCGGCGAGAACATATGCTGTGAGCCCGGCAACTTCGCTGGGCTTGAGAACGATGGTGCACCCGACGGCGAGGGCGGGGGCGACTTTCAATGCGGCCTGATACAACGGGAAGTTCCACGGGGTGATCGCTGCGACCACACCGACGGGTTGGACGATGAT
>NZ_JBFUHV010000354.1:0-3401 GCF_056402215.1 Rhodococcus sp. P4_B6
GTCATGCTCGACGAAGACGGATACATCGCCAATCACGGTCTCACAGTGCGCGACAGCGAGGACTCGTATCGCCATTTCGCGGCGATGCCCTGGGCCCTCTTCAAGGCCCCGTCGCTGGGACTAGACGTAGAAATCGGCATGCGGGACATCTTCATCTTTCAGGTAGCTGGCCCGAAGTCGCTGCAGATACTCGAACGCCTCACGGGTGAATCGTTGCGCTCCCTGCAATTCCTGGGCATTCGGCGAATCCAGGTACCCGGAATCGATGCCACGGTGGAAATCGAACTGTCGCGAATCGGGATGTCGGGGACCCTCGCTTACGAGGTGCGTGGACCCCTCGAACACGGACCAGCGGTGTTCGACGCCGTTTACCGGGCGGGCGAGGATTTCGACATCACGCGCCTGGGATGGCGGACTTACGTCGTGAATCACACCGAGGGTGGCTTCCCTCAGCAGGGTTGTACCTTCCTCCCTGCTGCTTTCGCCGACCCGGAATTCGTCTCTCATCCCCTCTTCGGAGCTGCTCTGCCGCCCAAGCAGGTGAGCGGTCAATTGAGTGGGAGCGCAAATCCCACCGACATCACGGCGCGCCTCCGCACCCCCTTCGAAGTCAACTGGGGATGGATGGCGAAGTTCGACCACGACTTCCTGGGCCGGGAAGCCCTCGAGGCGGAGGCTGCCGCACCGCGCCGCAAGACGGTGGTCCTCAGGTGGAACAAGGAAGATGTACTCGACGTGTTCGCGTCGCAGTTCGAGCCCGGGGAGGAATACCGGCACTTCGAGTTCCCGACGACGCCGCAATCACCAGCGGGCGACCATGCGGACATCGTCACCAAGGACGGCAAGCAGGTGGGTGTCTCATCGCTGGCCGTCTACTCCTACTACTTCCGCGAGATGATCTCCCATTCCACCATCGACATTGAACTCGCCGAGATCGGCACTGAAGTCGTCCTGCACTGGGGCAACCACGGCGAACGAATCAAGCAGATTCGCGCGACGGTGGAGCGGTTCCCCTACCTCGACCTCCCGGCGAACAAGGATGTCGATCTGGAGTCGTTTCCGTCAGGAGTCGTCGCGCACTGAGTGCATGACCGACTCCGACCTACTCGTCCCGTCACACGATCCTGGCGGCGACGACCACTTCACACGAAAGGACAACAGCACGATGTCACGAACCAGTCGCGACGTGGTCGACCTCGGCACTTTGATCGTGCAAGGCGACGACCGTCAGGGAATCGTCGCGGCGGTCTCGTCCTTGCTCGCGAAATACGGCGCGAACATTGTCTCACTGGACCAGCACTCGACCGACCCTGCCGGCGGCAGATTCTTCCAACGCACGACGTTCCATATGGAGGACCTACCGGCACAGATTCCGTCCCTGTCCGACGAACTCGACAACGTTCTAGGCATGTTGGGACAGTCGTACAGGTTGACTGAAGCTCGCAAGCCGAAGCGCGTCGCCATCATGGTGTCCAAAACGGATCATTGCCTCCTCGACCTCCTATGGCGGCAGCGTCGTGGCGAAATCCACATGAACGTGGGGATGGTCATCGCGAACCATCCCGATCTCGGGGACGACGTTCGCGGATTCGGCATTCCGTTCATCCACATCCCCGTAGACCGGGCGTCACGGGCACAGGCGGAGGCGGAGCAGTTGAAGCTTCTCACCGACAACGTCGATCTCGTTGTCCTCGCTCGCTACATGCAGATTCTGTCCGGTGATTTCTTACAACAGGTGGGAGTGCCGGTAATCAACATTCATCACTCATTCCTGCCCGCTTTCATCGGTGCGGGGCCGTATCAGAAGGCGAAAGATCGAGGCGTCAAACTGATCGGCGCCACGGCCCACTACGTGACCGAGGACCTCGACGAAGGGCCGATCATCGAGCAGGACGTCGTGCGGGTCTCGCACGTGGAGACTGCAGCTGAGCTGCAACGAAGAGGTGCGGACGTTGAGCGCCAGGTGCTTTCTCGCGCCGTTGCCTGGCACTGCGAGGACCGGGTAATCAGAGACGGGAACCAGACCGTTGTCTTCTGATTCTCGTCTAACCACGGTAGGAGAGGGAGTCGGCATGTCGGCCCGATTGCTGAACGGCCGCGAGGTGTCGCGAGTCATGCGCGAAAAGCTTGGGACCCAGGCACAACAATACTCGAGGGACTTCGGTCGGCGTCCGGTTCTGGCGACGGTACTGGTCGGCGACGACCCCGCCTCGCACACCTACGTGCGTATGAAAGCCGCTGCCTGCACCGAGGTCGGTATCGAATCGCGCCGAGTGCATCTCGACGCGGGGTTGAGCACGAATGCTGTCTGCGCGGAAGTTCGGGCGCTGTCTGAAGATCCCGATGTGGACGGGATTCTTCTGCAGCACCCGGTGCCACCCGGAGTGGACGAACGCGCTGCGTTCGACGCCATCGATCCGCCGAAGGATGTCGACGGTGTCACCCGAGACTCGTTCGCGGCCATGGCATTGGGAACCGCGGGCTTCGAATCCGCAACCCCCGGCGGCATCATGAGATTGCTCGATTCGTACGCCATTGCACTCAGTGGGCGGCACGCAGTCGTGATAGGTCGCAGCCCGATCCTCGGCAGACCGATGGGAATGCTTCTGCTGGCTCGTGACGCGACGGTAACCTACTGTCACTCACGCACTGCGGATCTGAGCTCCCACGTCGAGTCGGCCGACCTAGTCGTGGCGGCGGTGGGGTCCCCCGGACTGGTCCGAGGCGAGTGGATCAAACCCGGTGCTGTCGTGATCGACGCAGGCTACGCGGACAACAAAGGTGACGTCGACTTCGACTCGGCGTCTCGCAAGGCGTCATACATCACGCCTGTGCCAGGGGGCGTCGGCCCGATGACCATCACCACGCTGTTGGAGCAGACAGTCCGCGCCGCGCGAGAGCGCTCCATGAGCTGATCGATTTGTCCGGGTGTTCTCGTGCAGCGAGACGACTGCCGGAACGGAGATCCTCGTTCTTGCGCCGACCTGTACGCGCCTTGCCGATTCTGGTTGTCGTCGTCGTTGTCATGCGGCAGCGCGAGAACCGCCCACTGCAAAACGCTGTCCACGTCAGTGCGGTACTGGTCGGCTTGTTCAAGAATCGAGGTCATCGCTTACTCAGGCCAATCCGGCGCCGGCGCGTTCCGAACGGGACCACACAACTGAGATGGACGCCTCGGCTCGTGGGATCGGCGATATCCTGGGGGAACATCGTCGAGAGGTGAGCAATGTGGCGTTCGTTGGCCGTGCCTCGAGCGGGATGAATCGATGTAATCGATGACTGATGTCGATCCGTTCGCGACGCAGCGCGACGTGGCCGGTTCGGTCACGGCGGAGCTGGCTGCTGCCGGATTCGAGGACGCCCAAGAGATCGGCAGCGGAGGGTTCGGCGTCGTCTACCGC
>NZ_JBFUHV010000355.1:0-3368 GCF_056402215.1 Rhodococcus sp. P4_B6
CGAGGACGTAGAGGAAGCGAGGACGTAGAGGAAGTCCTCGTTCGAGATGTCGTACATGTGGTGCATCTGATTGATGCGCTGTATCGCTGCTTTTCCGTTAGGGCTGTCGAAACCCTCGAGTAGGGGAACCTCGAGCAGGATCGAGGTGTCGTCGTAGCGCTTCTGGGTGTTCTGGGTAAAGGCTCCGGTCTGATCAAGCAATCTGCCGACGCTCGGGACCGCATAGGTGCGGAACAGGGCAAAGCTCAGGGACTGATTCAGGTCCCAGGGGAACTCGTAGGTGGCCAGATTGCGGTAAATCTCTGCGAACTCGGTTTCCGGGTCCAGGCCGTTGTTGCGATTGGGCTTGCTCACATCACGCTCCTTCATATTTCGTGCGCAAGCGTAAGTTGAGTTACGCTTTTGTGCAAGAGGTCACACTTGCCGGAAGGGTGATGCATGATCAGGACCGCGCGCCTGGTAAAAGAAGGCGTGACTTCTCACCACGCCAAGAAGAAAAAAGTGCCTACGAGAGGTGCCCAGTTGCGCTACCTCGAGGCCGGCTTGGACGTGCTCGGCAGAAAAGGGCATGCCGGCTTGAAGCTGGGGACGGTGTGCGAGGCGGTCGGGGCGACAACCGGCTCGTTTTACCACGCGTTCGCGAACTGGGGCGAGTACACGTCCGCGCTGATTCAATACTGGCGCACGGAAAAGAGCGGCCGCCTCATCAGCAGCGCCCGGGAGATCGCCGATCCTGCCGAGCGCCTGAAGTTCTTGATCGACATCGGCCTGCGCCTGCCACACGAGTCCGAAGCCGCGATCCGTGTATGGGCGGCCCATGACCCGGACGTCCAAGCCATCCAGATCGAAGTGGACGAGGAGCGACGACGCTTCATCGCCGACGCCCACTTCGAAGCAACGAATGACCGGGAGCTGGCCGAGCGTAACGCGACGGTGTCGATGTACCTGCTCGTCGGATACGAGAGCGGCACCTATCGCTCCAGAGAGGCGCTCGCATGGGCTTTTCAAACCGTACTCGACCAGGGCCTGTCGTAAGGCAAGGGTGCAGAGGATTCGGTCAGGAACCGACCACTCGGACTCGAAGCCGCAAGTTCTCGAGCGTCCTTCGCGCTACGGCGGGCATTGAAACAGGTCCGTCCTTACCTACCGCCACCATGACGGCGTCACACAGGCTGATGCAGTTCCCCGCGTGAAACAGCGCCGAGGACACCACGAACGAGGTTCGGCCTATCCGTCCGACGCCGACGCACGTGTCGATCGTGGCTGGCCAATACGCTTCGGCGAGAAAATGTACGACACTCTGGGAAGTGACCAAGCGTTGTTTTCGGCCTGCTGGATCATGCGTGTCGGGAAAGGCTTGCCGGGTCAATACAGCGCGAGCGTCTTCATGAAGCGATTCCAACGCTAGATTGTTGAGGTGGGCGTTGGGGTCCATATCGGCGTATCGAGCCGTGCAACTATTGCTTATCGGGTACAGCTCTGAACGATACCGCTCTACATGGGGACGGGCGGTCGTTGCCACCAGTGACTCCAGGGTGGACACATCTCTCCTCTGCTATCTGCCTCGCGTCGACAACGGATGTCKCACTGGATCTGTGGTGAAAGAGCGGCAGTGCCAGAGCCTTCTCCTTGCTGCACGGCGCCTGGCCTGAATTAGCCATGGCCGTTGAGTCCGTCGCCGGGCCGCGTCCCCACCGGCCAACCATGGCATCCACTGCCGGTTTATGCGGAGGCCGCTGCAATTTCTCGGCCGATGATTTCCTTCATGATCTCGGTGGTTCCGCCGTAGATCGTCTGAATGCGGCTGTCGACGTAGGCGCGGCCGATGGGGTACTCCATCATGTAGCCGTAGCCGCCGTGCAATTGGACGCAGCGGTCGACGACACGCTTCTGCAGTTCACTGGCCCACCACTTGCCCTTCGACGCGTCGACGGCGGTGAGTTCGCCTGCGTTCAAGGCGAGTACGCACCGGTCGATGTGCGATTCGGTCACCTCGATCTCGGTGAGCATCTCCGCCAGCGCGAACCGGGTGTTCTGCAGATCGCCGATCGGTTTGCCGAACGCCTTGCGCTCGAACACGTAGTCCCGGGTCCACTGGTACGCGGCCTTTGCGGCGGCAATCGCAATGACCGCGATCGACATACGTTCGAGGGGAAGGTTTTCCATGAGATGGATAAAGCCGCTCCCCTCGGTGCCGAGCAGATTGTTCGTGGGCACCCGCACGTCCTCGAACACGAGCTCCGCCGTGTCCTGACCGGCCAGGCCGACCTTGTGCAGCTTGCGGCCACGGCTGAAGCCGGGCATGCCCCGCTCCACGACGAGCAGCGAGAAGCCCTTGGAACCGGCGCTCGGGTCGGTACGGGCGACGACGATGACGAGGTCGGAGTGAATGCCGTTGCTGATGAACGTCTTCTGACCGTTGACAATCCAGTCGTCACCGTCGCGCACCGCGGTAGTTTTGATGCCCTGTAGGTCGCTTCCGATTCCGGGTTCGGTCATCGCGATGGCGCCGATCAGCTCGCCGGCGGCCATGCCGGGAAGCCACCGTTGCTTCTGTTCCTCGGTGCCTAACATGAGTACGTACGGGATCACCACGTCGTCGTGGGTGGCAATGCCACCACCGAACGACGTGGTCGCCGTGCGGGCGATCTCTTCGGAGACAACATTCCTGAATCGGTAGTCGGTGACCCCCGATCCGCCATAGGCTTCAGGCACCGCCAGTCCGATGATGCCCGATCTACCGGCAGCGAGCCACGCAGAACGGTCGATAAGTCTGTCGGTCTCCCAACGCTCGTAGTGCGGTTCCACCTCGCGGGTGAGGAACTCCCGCACCACCTCTCGGTAGGCCTCGTGGTCAGTGTCGAAAAAAGTGCGCTGCATCGGTTCTCCGGAAGATCAGTAGGTCAGGGATTGACGGGAGGAGGAGGGGTGGGTCGTACACGGATCAGAATTTCGCAGCCCGCAGCCCGCAGCCCGCAGCCCGCAGCCCGCAGCCCGCAGCCCGCAGCCCGCAGCCCGCAGCCCGCGGCACGTCGGTCGTCGATCGTGCGGATTGTGATGCGCGAAGACGACAGGGTGTCGGGGCGTCGGCTTCTCCGGGCACAACGGGGGAAGCCCGAAGTGGCTTTCATCAGAGGCGTTCGATGATGGTGGCGTTGGCCATGCCCGCGCCCTCGCACATGGTCTGCAGGCCGTAGCGTCCGCCGGTGGCCTCGAGGTTGTTGACCAGGGTGCTCAGCAGGCGGGTGCCCGAAGAGCCGAGTGCGTGCCCGAGCGCGATGGCGCCGCCCCACGGGTTGAGCTTGGCCGGGTCGGCCCCGAATTCGTGCGCCCACGCCAGCGGCACCGGCGCGAACGCCTCGTTGACC
>NZ_JBFUHV010000356.1:0-3296 GCF_056402215.1 Rhodococcus sp. P4_B6
ATCTCGTAGTCGATTCCATTTACGGAGAAGGCGATTGTCTCGCCCTTTCCTTCCACAATGGGAGTTCCGTCGATATCGTCGACGTGTTCGACAACTATTTGGCGCGCCATTCCAACTCCTTCGTCACTTTTATGCACCCACTCTACGTCCATTGCACAATGCTCGCCTCAGCCAAAATGCTGTGCCCGACACGCATGCATCGAAAATGACAACTCGGACGGAATTCTTGGCGGAAAAACCCTCATCCACCAGGCGGGTCAGCTCGAATCCACGGCGGGGTGTTGGATGTAACCGCAGTCAAGGGGGTGATACTCGATGTCCACAGGTCAGCGGCGGGCAGCGACAGGATTCCCCCAAATAGATACGGTGCCTCGCATTCGATTGTTTCGGAGTCGCCGAGGGTGAGTTGCTGTTCGTGGAAGTCGAAATGCCTTGTTGAATAACGGTACAGCTCGACAATGGTCATGAACCGCACCGAGAACGGCATCCCCCGCCGCAGGTCCTCGTCCGATTCACGGTGCAGGTGGCGGACGAGGGAGGCGCTCACTCGATCGAGTTTCGCGCCCGCTCTATTGTTGTTGAACACCAGTGCGGCGGCGCAGGAACCGTAGTAGTTCACCACCTTGAGGTGCCCAAGAGCATATGCACCGGGGTGATACAGCCGGCGAAGTCGTATTGGGAGGTGTGAGGGTGACGGGTCCGCGCACACTCGCCGGCCGTGCTACCTGGGCAAACGTCCACTACGGCGGTTTCCGCGCGCGTGTGATGAGCGGGCGGAACATGGGGCGCTGTCGTCTACCGCTTGGCGTAGTCGGCGACGCCGGTCCAGTCGATGACCACGCAGGGCTCATCGCCGAGGATCCAGGCGTCGTGTCCGGGCGGGCAGATCATGAGATCGCCGGGGCCGAACTCCATGTCTTCCCCGTCGTCCATGACGATCTTCATACGACCCGAGATGACGTAACCCATGTGAGCGGCCTGGCAGCTGTCTGTCTTGGCTATCGGTTTGACGTGTTTGGACCACTGCCAGCCGGGCTGGAAGGTCGCCCTCCCCACAGCGCCGGAAGTGACGTTGACGAGTTCGAGCTTGCCCATGTCGTCCTCGAAGGGGCGGGTTTCCTCGGGTGAATCGAGACTCTTGCGGATGAGACCGGACATCGGTTGTCCTCCCACGTCGTTGTGGCGGCACCCACAGATGCGGCGGACCTTCGACCGGCAAATAGGGAACCGCGGGCTGAAGCGATTTCCTGGCTCTTCGATTCTAGGCTGGCACGCGGGGTCGGCCTATTTGCAAGGGAGGCGGTGGTGATAACGATGAAAAATCAGGCCACACTCCGAACTCGATTGGCGAATTGTTTGGACTCGACATCGGGACCCCTAACAGTTGGCCCAGTTCGACGGAATCACCGCGAGCCCGAATCGGCATCCGTGCGTAAGCTCCTCGCGAGCGGAACCCTGAAGACCTACAAGGACTTCCCGCACGGCATGCCCACCACACGAAGGCGACGCAGGTTTGGCGTGGGTGGCGAACGCACCGGTCCGCGCCATAGCCCTAGACCGATCCGGTTGCGGAACCGGCTTCTGCAAAGCTTGTCGCCTCGAAGGGCCGACGTGTCGCGGTAGCTCCCGCTGGGCCTGTGGGCAGTTCGGTGGCTGATGGACCCGTAGCTCCGATGATGAAGACCGGCGTCACGCCGCCGTCCCGTGCTCCAGGCTTCCGTGGACGAAAGTCGGGTGGGTGCCCGGTGCGAAGGGGCTGGCGGTCAGTTCGCTGGTGGGGAAGAACTGCACGAAGCGGCTGTCGTGCTGTGATCGGTCGACGAGGGTCTTTTCGACGACGCAGGAGGTGTATTGCTGTGCGGTGGACTCGATGGTGTTGGCGTTGATGATGAGTTCTTGGCCCCACCGCGAAGCCCACCCGGAAATGCCTGGCAACTTGCTGTGTTCGGGGGTCAGCAGCTCGGCGGCGAGCACGTTTTCCGACATCCCCCACACGCCGGTGTCGGTGTTGAGTAACAAGGTTTGGTTGCCAGTGGCGTGGCCGGGAGTGCGGATGAGGGAGACGCCGGGGCCGAGCAGTCGGTCACCATCGATGGGCAAGATGCGGTCGGGGTCGAGATCGATGAAGGTCTCGGGCTGGTACCAAGGCCGCTGCAACGGGTGCAGGTCCTTCATCGCTTCCAGCTCGTGGCGCTGGACCACCAGCTTGGCGTTGGGGAACCAACCCTGTACCGGGGTGTCGGGGGAAATGTCGGTCTGGGGCTTGGTGGTGCCGAGTAATCTGCGCACGTCTTGGGTGTGCAGGTGGTCGAAGGCCAGGTAGTCCACCTCGACCGGATCGATGCCTAGCCTGGCGAGGTTCGCGGGAACGGTGCCGTGCTCGGTCAGCATTCTGGCGAGCACCGGCGCCGGTGTTTGATCGCGGAGTGCGGCAAAATACGGGGTGTTGGCGTCGAGCTCGAAATCGCTGGGCTCCCAAACGAGTGTCTTCTGTGTCCCGTCGCTGTCGTTCCAGCGCACGATCATCATTCGGTTGGTGATGAACAGGAATGGTGCCGGTGAAGACGGGGCGCGCCACAACCCGAATTTCGTCGGATAGGGCAACGTAATCAGGTCGTGTGTGGAGACGCGCGAGGGCGTACCGGTCGCGGCGAACTCACGTTTGAAGTCGGCGGCGGCTTGCCGCGCTATGCGCAATGCCGCTCCCGGTCCGCCCTGGGTGGTGTGGATGCGCTCGAGGGTGGGGATTGGTGCGCCGAGATCCACAGGGGCGGGTACTGGAATCGTCAGCGGGGCGCCGCTGGTCGCCGCCATGTGTCGTGGCTCTGCGGTGGGGATCATGCGTTTGAGCGCTTCGAGTGGGGCGGTGATCACTGTGGACATGTTCACGACGTTAGACCTGGTCAGGGTATGAGTGCTGAGCATGGTAGGACCAAGATGGTTGGCTTCTTTTGGACGTCGAGGGAGTGGGCGTGTTGCCCCCTCCGCAACGAACAGCGTCGTAGACAAATGCGCATTTGACCCCTGGCCATGGACTCGACCGGAATGGTGAAGTGCCGCCGCCGAGCGGAGCCGGATGGTTGTCCTCTTGTCCGGATCGGCGATGGCCGCGCAGACTAAGGGTGTTGCGGGCGGAAGCACCTGGTGCGTGCGTGCCGATCGGGCACCCGATGATCCGGCCGGAACCCTGCCGGTCATCATTCAGTATCCAGGAGCTTTACATGCCCAGTCCCAGCCCCGGTTATTCGATCACCGTCCGCGTCCATGCACCGGTCGGCGCCGGCACCACGTCGACG
>NZ_JBFUHV010000357.1:0-3292 GCF_056402215.1 Rhodococcus sp. P4_B6
CTATGAGCAATCCTCAACTGCACGTTGGGATCACGCTCGAGGTTAGACCAGCGATCCACTCCAGCCGAACAACTGTCTTTGCGGTAGCCAACCCGCGCATATCAGACTTCGACAACGCGTCGACAACCGACACGCTCGCCACCAACCAACAGATTCATCCGGGGCCACCCGAGGCGGACGTCCCTCGACGACGGTCCTGGACGTCCGCCTCCTGCTGCCCTCTTGACAAATCTGCGTCCATATCAGTTGTTCTGGGGGAATCCGAGGTTGAGGCCGCCGTGGCTGGGGTCGAGCCAGCGGGTGGTGACGACCTTGCCGCGGGTGAAGAAGTGCACGCCCTCGGTTCCGTGGGCGTGGGTGTCGCCGAACAGGGAGTTCTTCCAGCCCCCGAAGGAGTAGTAGGCCATCGGGACGGGGATGGGGACGTTGATGCCGACCATGCCGACCTCGACCTCGTTCTGGAACCGCCGGGCGGCGCCACCGTCGTTGGTGAAGATCGCGGTGCCATTGCCGAACTGGCTCGAGTTCACCAACTCCAGGGCCTCGTCGTAGGACTCGACCCGGATCACCGAAAGAACGGGTCCGAAGATCTCATCGGTGTACACGGACATGTCGGTGGTGACGTGGTCGATCAGGGTCGGTCCGAGCCAGAACCCGTCGCACCGCCATTCGCCTGCACCTGTCGGCCGTCGACGACGATGGTGGCCCCGTCCTTCTCGCCGGCGTCGATGTAGGAGGCGATCTTGTCGCGGTGCACCTTGGTCACGAGCGGTCCCATGTCGGAATCCTGGGTGCCGTCGCCGATCTTCAGCGTGTCGGTGCGCTCCTTGATCTTGGACACGAGTTCGTCGGCGATGTCCCCGACCGCGACCAGGGCACTGATCGCCATGCAGCGTTCACCGGCGGACCCGAAGCCGGCGTTGACCATGGCATCGGCGGCCAGATCGAGGTCGGCGTCCGGGAGGACGATGGCGTGGTTCTTCGCCCCACCCAATGCCTGGACGCGCTTGCCGTGGGCGGTGCCGGTGGCGTAGACGTACTGGGCGATGGGGGTGGACCCGACGAAGGAGATGGCCTTGATCGCGGGATTCGTCAGCAACTCGTCGACGGCAGTCTTGTCGCCCTGCAGGACGTTGAACACCCCGGCGGGCAGGCCGGCCTCGGCCCAGAGTTCGGCCATCCAGATGGCGGCGGTCGGGTCCTTCTCGCTGGGCTTGAGGACGACGGTGTTGCCGGCGGCGATGGCGATGGGGAAGAACCACATCGGGACCATGGCGGGGAAGTTGAAGGGGGAGATGATGCCGACGGGGCCGACGGGTTGGCGGAGGGAGGAGACGTCGACGTTGGTGGAGGCGTTTTCGGTCATGCCGCCCTTGAGCAGCTGCGCGATGCCGCAGGCGAATTCGACGACCTCCTGGCCGCGGCTCACTTCGCCGAGGGCGTCGGAGACGACCTTGCCGTGTTCGGAGGTGATGATTTCGGCGAGTTCGCCCTTGCGCTGGTTGAGTAGTTCGCGGAATGTGAAGATGATCTGGGTGCGCTTGGCGAGGGAGGTGTCGCGCCAGGCGGGGAAGGCGGCGGCTGCGGCGTCGATGACGGCGCGGGCGTCTTCGACGCTGGCGAGGGCGACCTGTCCGGTGACGGCACCGGTGGCCGGGTTGGTGACGGGGGCGGTGTTCCTGCTGGTGCCGGTGAAGCTCTTGTTGTCGATCCAGTGCGTAATGGTGTTGACCATGATTCCTTCGCTATCGATGGTTTCTTGCGGGGTTTCGGATAGACCCGGTCTCACAGGACCGGTTCGAGTTCAGACTTCAACTTGATGCCGGTGACAACCTTGACATCCATTTCAGCGGACTTTCTTGCATCGGCCGTCGTCCGAGAAGTCAGTGTTCCCAGGATTCCCAGCAGAAATGCCAACGGGATCGTCACGATCCCAGGGTTGGATAGTGGGAACCACTGAAAATCCATGTGCGGAAGCATCGAGGTTGTCCGCCCAGAGACTGCGGGTGAGAAGGCGATCAGAATGAGTGTTGATGCCAGTCCGCCGTACATACTCCACAAGGCGCCCCGGGTATTGAAGCGTTTCCAGAACAGGGTGTAGACGATGGTCGGCAGGTTCGCGGCGCCTGCAACCGCAAATGCCAGTGCTACCAGAAATGCGGTGTTCTGCCCGTTGGCCAGGATGCCGAGCCCCACTGCGACGACGCCGATCACTACCGCGGTGATGCGCGATACGTGGACCTGCTCCCGCTCGGACACTTTGCCCTTCTTGATGACCCCGGCATAGAGGTCGTGAGCGAAGCAGGCCGAGGCGGTGATCGTCAGACCTGCCACCACGGCCAGGATCGTGGCGAACGCTACTGCGGCAATGGTGGCGAGGAGGACCGTTCCCCCGATCTCGAACGCGAGCAATGGAGCGGCAGAGTTCTGTCCTCCGGGGGCTCCGAGGATCTTGTCCGGCCCGACGATGGCTGCGGCACCGTATCCCAGCACGAGTGTCATCAGGTAGAAGGCGCCGATCAATGCGATCGCCCAGACAACGGACTTACGTGCGGCGTTGGCGGTCGGAACGGTGTAGAACCGCATCAGCACGTGCGGTAGCCCGGCAGTTCCCAACACCAGTGCCATTCCGAGCGAGATGAAGTCGAACTTCGACAGCGTCGATTTGCCGTATTGCTCGCCTGGCGCGAGGACATCGCGCGCGGCCACTGCGGGATCCGACGAGCCCGAGATCGACTCCTGCGCAGCACCGAGAAGTGTGGAGATGCTGAACCCGAACTTGGCAAGGATCAGTATTGTCAGGACAAAGACGCTGCCGATGAGCAGGACAGCCTTGATGATCTGAACCCAGGTCGTTCCCTTCATTCCGCCCACGAGGACGTAGGCGATCATGAGGGCTCCGACCGCCGCGATGACGGCCGACTGCTGCGTTCGATCGGTGATGTTGAGCAGAAGTGCCACCAACCCGCCGGCGCCGGCCATCTGTGCGAGGAGATACAGCAAGGAGACGGTCAATGTCGTCGATGCGGCCGCGATGCGTACCGGTCGCTGCCTGAGCCGGAAGCTGAGCGCGTCCGCCATGGTGAACCGGCCGGTGTTGCGGATCGCTTCTGCGACCATCAGGAGGGCAACCAACCAGGAGACGATGAATCCGATGGAGTACAGGAATCCGTCGTATCCGTACACCGCGATGGCTCCGGTGATGCCGAGGAAGCTGGCGGCGGACAGGTAGTCGCCGGAGATGGCGACTCCGTTCTGCATTCCGGTGAATTGTTCTCCGCCGGTGTAGAAG
>NZ_JBFUHV010000358.1:0-3269 GCF_056402215.1 Rhodococcus sp. P4_B6
GAGATGGCATCGTCGATGGAGGCCATATCCAAGAGTTCTTCGTGCCAACGACGCATATCGTCCGCACCATACAAATCTTTCACGCTTCGCGAGAGGACGCAGAGTTCACCGATCGCTTCTGCACGAAGTTTCGGATCCGATTCCTGGCCTTTGAGACGTTCGATGGTCGGAGCCAATGCCGCTGCAAGTAACGGATCCTGCTTGCTGATGTGCCTCGCCACACGAAGAAGACCGCTCAGCTCCGCGGTCTCATCGGGAGAAGGGCGGGGCACATCCTCATCCAGCTCGGACAAGGTTGCGACATCGCCGGCAAGCCGGCGATCTACGAAGTTTTCACCGTCACCAGTCAATTCGTKCAGGTGATAACGACGATCCCCCGGCCCACCGGACTTGACGCGGTGCACCAGCTTTTGCTCCCGCATCGTACGCAGAGCACGCGAGGCGACCTCAGTGGCGCAACCAACATGTTTCCCCAGATCTGTCGGCCCTGCAGGAGCCTCCGCCAGCGCGAAAAGGATCCGTTCCTTGACTGTTCTTTGACCACTCGCTGTGCCGCTGGTGGAGGACGAGCTGACCTGGAGGGTTTGGAAAAGGCCGACCAAAAGCGCGTACACCAGGCGTAGCTCACTTGAGCGCTCATCAACCTCTGCGACCTGCTTAATCTGTGCAGCGGCTACGACCGACTTCACGTCTTTCACCGACGGAGTCGACGCAACGACGTCCGCGGTGACCTGCCCCAGCAGATGAGCAAGCTGGAAAACGTCGCCATCGGCCGGTTCGTCCAGCAGCTCTAGCAATGCAGCAACGGCCTTACTCATGCCAACCTCCAGCCGGAAGAATCTCAGGTCCTGAGACTACATGACCTATAGTTGATCGGCTAGGGGTAGCTAAGTCAACAGGACTGTCGATCGTTCGCTGGCACGGAAGTGGACCCGGTGTGGCGCGACCGCCGATTTGGGTGGTCGTATGCGCCGTGTGGCCTCAAGGGGATCGGCGAGAGGAAGGGCGAAGACAGCGATCGTGACGTCGCCCGGAGCTGACATCACTTCCTGCTCAGTCCCACCCGTGGGTGTGTCGACGCTATCGGTCGGGTTCGGAGCTCGCCATGTCGCGGGACCATTGGCGACGACAACCGTGGCCTGACAGGCTGCGCTGACAGTGCCCGCCGAGAGTTCGAAGCCCACTGTTTTCTCGGACATCGCCGAGACAATGACCAGTCCCGGGTGGAGCTCCGCGACCGCGTTTACCACGACGCGGTCGAGGAAATCGGCGCAGATGAGAGGGATCATCGACCAGTCGATCCCCGAGTGGATCCGTAGTGTGTCCGACCGGTCGATGCCCTCATCGCCGGCTAGGTTTGTTTCTAGCCCGCTGCTAGTTTTCGTCTCCGGCGGTCCATTCACGTACCGCCCGACCTTGTCATGGTGAACGACGTGTAGCTTGGGTCCGTAAATTACAGAGAGGCGATTGAGGCGTCGGTCGCCCTCCTCCAAGTGCCGACTTCCCGCGATAACCACGGACGGTCGGCGCTCGCCGACGTTGTTGGTCGACAGCGCCTGCTTGATGATTTGCTCGGAATCGTTTGTCGCCGCAAGTTCGGGAAGAACAAGAATTTCGATGGACTGTTCGTGACAGTATTCGATCGATTCCTCAAGAATCTTGTTCTGCCGATTTTTGTCCTTGACCGACACGCCAAAGAAGCCCGTGGGCGACATTTCACCGGTAGAAAACTCGATTGGGAAATTCTGGTTCGGCGTCACCGTCAAGATATTGACGCTGGAACCCAGAGCATTATCGAGTGCAACGCCTGATTCGGGATCGTAAATGACCTTGAGAAATCCATGCGCCGAGGAATTCCAGAGAGCTAAGCCCGGAACCCGATCAACCGAGAGGACGCTGCCCGCGTCTCGAGGCCGAGCTGAGAACCCTCCGCCGGGGTACATCGGAGTTAAGGATGCCTCCGGTGTTGGGTAGGGGTCGAGATCCTTCAGCACCCGGATTCCTCGTGAGTGGCACATCACGTTGTAGTACCGAGGGTCCCTGTCTCGAACGACAAGATCGATCCCTACGGCCAGAGCACGTGCCATCTCCACGTGGTCGTCACGGGATAGACAGTCGACGATGTACTTCTTGCTGGATTTACTCAAGTAGGTCGTGGACAACTCGTCGCGTATCTGTCCGACAATTGTTGCCGCTCTCCCGCGCTCAGCTACCCGCTGCGTGAAGTCAGAGAGTAGATCGGCATGACCACGACAAAACGCCAGCAACGCGGTCAGAGCATCGACGAGGTCTCGTGCAGCATCAATACGCTCGAGCAGCAATGATCGCTCATCCAACACGGATTTCCTTGTCTCTCAGGGGTAATCAACTCTAATCTGATCCTCCGCACAATCTACAGAGAATGGAGCTCTCCGACCGATTTACGAAGAACCTTGTGAGAACTCGTTGACGCCACCGCCCCTCCACGGCATTGAAGCTGCCCTCCACACTTTGCACGCCCGCCAGATYGATCCGCACCGCAAGCCCCAATCTCTCCCTGCTTCCCATTCCGCTCAGTCCTTCGACACGCTCAACACGGTGACGTCGTCGACGAAGTCGACACACTCGAAGAACGCGCGTGCCGCAACGCCTCCTCCATGCCACAGCGTGATGGATACTCCCCGAGCTGGTCGACGCCCAACGAAAACCCCACCGCATCGTTTGATCTACATCCGCATGTCCAGTCGTGGACACGAACCTGCCTCTCGACGAGCGGCCGGGGCGCAGCCCAAGCCGCCAACGTGGCGCGCGGCTGGCGATCCGGAACTTAGGGAGAAGGCCATGAGCACGGGTACTTGTACGCCGCAAAGGGGTCGACCGGTTCAATCACCGCGCCGGGATAGTCGGTGCGGCTCGTTCACCGTCGCGCTCGCTCTCCTGCCCTGTGATGGACATTCGACTTCCTCGTCTTGGACGACGGCACCTACACGACTTGGTTCTCGCCTTCGTGATCGAAGGCTCGAAAGTGCAGCCGCCACCGTCGGCTTCCTGCTCACCCACCCCGTCCAGACGGTCATCTTCTGCTCGTCAGCACGGCGCTCGGACGCTTCGCCTTCCGCTGATCCACCCGCGCTCGGGCCTGGCCGCGCCCTCCGCAGACCGCGGCTCACCTTGCTTGTTGCCGGGTGCTACTACCAACAGGGGAGAATGCGTTGGTAATTAGTGCGTATCGAAAGTTCGGCTGGGCGAAAACCAGAGCCGAAGAGCTTCAGACCAGCGTGAACGAGTAT
>NZ_JBFUHV010000359.1:0-3266 GCF_056402215.1 Rhodococcus sp. P4_B6
GGATGCGCTCGCGGTCCTGGCGGACGAGGTGTTCCGCCAACGGTATCGCGGGCTGCGGCGGCTGCGGCATCCGCAACTGAGCGTGCTGGCCCGGTTCATCGGCGGCGAGGCCACCGACCGCGGGGGCCTGCTCAGCTTCCTGTTCTTCGACCCGGCATTCACGGTGCCCGCGGCGGCGCTGGGTCGGGCCGACGGTCGGCTCCGACTTCACCGACCCCGGACCACCGGGCGCAACGCGTAGCGTGTGATCCGCGCCCGCCGCCGCGGGGAACCGGCCGGGATGCCCGAGTKGAGGCCGACCCTTCCGGTAGGTGGTCGGTGTTTTCCGGTCGGTATCCGGTGTCTATCGGATCGGACGTCGCGGTGGCCGACCATGCCCGCAGGCACAGCACACCTGATCACCCGGATGAAGGACCGGGACGTCGGGGCGCCATCGGCCGAACGGTCCCCTTTGGCGCGGGCAGGGGGCCGCACCCGGCGCGATCGGCCCCACGAAGGCTACTCACCTGGCTCGTCACCGCGCTCGCGAACGTGGACGTCGCCCGCCTTGGCGTCCCGGAGGACGGGCCGTCGCTCGTGCTCGAGGTGCACACCGGCGGCCGAACCGTTGGTGCCCGCGACGTGTCATCAGCGACGCCGAAACGCCGATGCCGGGTTGCTTTGATGCCGGTCGAGGTGCGGAGGATCAGGGCGACGGCGCGGTCAACTCGAGCGCGACGCCGTCGGGTCACGGAACTCAAGGATCGCGAGGCCTACGGCGGTCAGATGTTTGATTCCACCGTGATCGACTCCGAGTTCTTCCAGCAGCGCTGCGGTACGGGTGAGGTCGTCGACGCTGGGCACGACGAAACTGAGGTGATCGAGGCCGGCCGGGTCCTCGTCGAATCGGTCGAACTCCGGTGCGGCGGGTCGCAAGCCGAGCAAGCCACCGGGGAAGGCGTAGATGACCCCGCCGAACACGAAGGACAGCGCCTCCGCGGTCATCTCGCCGGCGTTCTCCGGCACCTCGAGGACGACATCGAAGCCGAAGACGGCGTCGTAGAAGGCACTCGAGCGACCGATATCGGTGACGGTGAGGCGGAGGTGGCTGACGTTGGTAACGGCCACCGTCATGGCGTACTCCTCTCGTGGAACCCCGCCAAGGACGGGTGTGGGCGGGCAGGGATGATGATCCTCGCGCGGGCGCGTCGACGTTCGGCATTCCGGGACGGGTGCATCGACGGGCGCGTGGCTCGGACCGGTGAGGAACGCCAGGGCTGAAAGTGGTGGTRGCGGTTCGAGATCAAGCTTCTCAGGAGTGCTGTGGTGCGGCGGGCAGGGTGACGACCTGGGCGGCGTAGGTCAGGCCGGCGCCGAACCCGACGAGCAGTGCAGTGTCTCCGGCGTGCGAATCCCCGGTGCGGAGCAAGGTTTCCATGGCGAGCGGCACGGAGGCGGCGGAGGTGTTGCCCGCCTCGACGATGTCCCGTGCGACAACCGTGGCGGGTTTCAGCTTCAGTCGCTTGGTGATCGCTTCRGTGATCCGCARGTTCGCCTGRTGTGGGATGAAGGCRTCGACTTGGTCGATCGCGACACCTGCCCGGTCGAGGGCAGATCGGCTGACTTTTTCCATCTCGGACACCGCCCATCGGAATATCGCGGGCCCGTCCATCCTCACGGTGGGCGGTGGGCCCATCGGATTGTCGCGGAACGTCGTCAGCGACGGATGTTGCGTRAGGGCGTGCGCCTGGGATCCGTCCGAACCCCATTCCACCGGTCCGATGCCCGGTTCGTCGGAGGGACCGACCACMACAGCGCCCGCGCCGTCGGAGAAAATGAACGCGGTGGACTTGTCCGTGAAGTCGACAAACTCGCTGAGACGCTCGACGCCGATGACCAGCACATGGCTGGCGGTGCGCCCGCGCACGACRTCGGAGGCCAGTGCGAGTGCAAGGCAGAAACCGGCGCACCCGGCGGAGACGTCGAATGCGCTTCCGGTGATCCCTAGCTGGTGCGCGATCTGCGGGCCSGCTGCGGGCGTCTGGTAGGGGAAGGTCGAGGTTGCCACGATCACGCACCCGATCTGGTCCGGGGGCACCGCGGACGAGCGCAGGGCGTCTCGACCRGCRCGCACGGCCATGTCGATCAAGGTCTCGTCGGGTCCGGCGAAGCGCCGAACCCGAATGCCCGATCGGACCCGAATCCATTCGTCGGTGGAGTCGATCTGACGGCAGATGTCGTCGTTGGTGACCACCCGASRKGGTCGATRCACCCCCAGTCCGAGGATCGAACTGTTTTGGATTTCCTGGCTGTTCGTGATCGGAATTGCCACGGGCGCTCTCCGTTGGTCGACCGGCAGCACTCGCCGTCCGCGTCTGCTGGGTGSTTGTTCGCTCCAGTGTCGTGACCGCCGGCGACGAAGGGCAGCCACCCTAGGGTGMGGTCGCCACCACCTTGTTTCGCTCCCGTCGGCCCTRATTGGTTTCTKYCGGGTGAGACCGTTCGACGGCACGCACTSGAAAAACAAAAGTACSTATATGGATTCAGGGCGGCCGCGAGCGCGGATACTGCGCGGCGGCGGTCACGTGAGCACCTATTGATTGACGACCATCACTTCGTCGGACGTCGTGAACACCCTCTCGACCCGTCCAGCGGYATGCCGACTRCTGGCAAATTCTGTGTGGTGGCCATCGACGACCGTGGCAGACCTTGTTCAACTCSTGYACTGCCATCGCGCTGGAGCCACGACCCCTACCTGCAGTGGCGCGCGGACACCGCCGTGYAATGGCTACCGTGACGACAGCCGCCGGTACCGCGAACAAATCCGCCGGGATCGTCGCCGCTCCCGATCATTGAATGTGCAGACACTTCGCGGTCGCCCACGCATACTGCAGCGCGGCATCGACATGCGCGAGCGCAGCCCGTGCGTCCCGGATCTGRGCCGCGACGACCGCTGCCAAGGCRTCCGGATCGGTCGTCGAACCCTGCCCGTCACTCCGCAGACCATGGCGGGCGTCCGGCCAATCCTCGATCTCCGCCCGCACCCGCAGGAGCCGGTCCCGGAGCGCCAACACCATCTCCTCAGTGTTCCGCGCATTCTCCCGGTAGGTGCTCGTCGGATCGGCCATGCCCTTTATCCTCCTCTTCCCCTAACCCGGCCGAGACGATCGTTGGCCAGGTCGTCCAGGTAGCGCTCCAGCATGAGTTGGTCGATGCCTGTGACGTCGCCGGTGGGGTAAGTGAGGACCGGGTGCAACGGGTCACCGTTTGGGATGTCGCCGGTGGTG
>NZ_JBFUHV010000360.1:0-3243 GCF_056402215.1 Rhodococcus sp. P4_B6
GCGCGATCCGCACCGCGGCGCCGCGTCGCTCTAGAGCCAGTTGTTCCGGCGGAACGTGACGAACAGGCCCACCGCCACCGACGCGATCACGAACACCACGCCGTGATAGCCGTACTGCCAGTGGAGTTCGGGCATGTTGTCGAAGTTCATGCCGTAGATGCCCGCGATCATCGTCGGCACGGCCGCGATCGCCACCCACGCCGAGATCTTGCGCATGTCGGTGTTCTGCTGCACGGCGACCTTCGCCAGGGCGGCATCGACGAGTGAGCTGAGCACCTCGTCGTATTCGGCGATCCGCTCGGCGACGGTGGTGTGGTGGTCGAGGACGTCGCGGAAGTAGCGGCGGATCTCCTTCGGCACCGGATTGCCCGGTGACCGCGTCAGCCGGAGCAACGGATTCGACAGCGGGTTCACCGACTTGCGGAGTTCGACGATCTCACGCTTGAGCAGGTAGATGTGTTCGACCGCAACGCTGCTGCGCGGACTGAACACCGCCTCCTCCATGCTGTCGACGTCTTCCTCGATGGCCTGGGTGACCTCGAGGTACGTGTCCACCACGTGGTCCGCGACCGCGTGCAGCACCGCGTACGGGCCGAGGGCGAGCCGCTCCCCGTTCGCCTCCAGCGCGTGCCGGACGTTCGACAGCGGGGAATGGTCACCGTGCCGCACGGTGATGACGAAGTCGGCTCCTACGAAGACCATGATCTCGCCGGTCTCGACGATCTCACTGGCAGTGGCCACCGACTCGTGCGGCACATAGTTGACCGTCCGCAGCACCAGGAACAGCACGTCGTCGTAGCGTTCGAGCTTCGGCCGCTGGTGGGCGTGGACGGCGTCCTCGACCATCAGCTCGTGCAGCCCGAACGTCTCGGACACGCTCTCCATCTGGCCCTCGTCGGGAGCGAGCAGCCCGAGCCACACGAACCCCTGACCCCGCTTGCGAACCTCGGCCATCGCAGCCTGGTGGGTGTACTTGCCGGGAAGCCTCGTGCCGTCGACGTACACCCCGCAGTCCACGATGGCCCGCGCGGTCGGGATGCGGATCCTGGAACCCGGGTCCTTCTCGCCGTCGCGCTGATCCTTGTCGCTGCCGCGCCGGGGGAGCGAGGGCACAGACGGCACGGGGCCCTCCTTCACCGTCGAGTCGGAAACGCTGCCGGTGAATCGTACGTCAGCACCGGGTCCGGGCCGGGCGGCGTCGCACGACACGCCAGGCTTCCGGGCCGCACGCTCGGACCCCGTGCGGCGACACCTGACAGACTGGTCTGGTGCTCATCGATCTCCACACCCATTCGACGGCCTCCGACGGAACCGACAGTCCGGCGGACCTGGTGCGCGCCGCGGGGGCGGCGGGACTCGACATCGTGGCGATCACCGATCACGACACGACCGCGGGGTGGGCCGAAGCGGTCGCGGCGCTGCCTGCGGGGCTCGGGCTGGTGCGGGGCATGGAGATGTCCTGCGAGGGGCGGGGTGAGGACGGACGCCCGGTCGCCGTGCACCTCCTCGCCTACCTGTTCGATCCCGCGCACGCGGCGTTCGCGCGGGAACGGGAACGCCTGCGGAACGAGCGGATCGTCCGGATCCGCGCCATGGCCGAGCTGATGATGGAGGACGGTCTCCCCATCGACGCCGACGAGGTGCTCGCGGAAGCGGGACCGGCGGCCGGGCGCCCGCACCTGGCGAGGGCTCTGATGCGTGCCGGCGTGGTCGGCAGCGTCGGTGAGGCGTTCGTGGACCTGCTGGCCCCGCGGGGCCGGTACTTCGTCGACAAATCGGACACCCCGCTCGACGAGGCCGTGCAACTGGTGGCGGAGGCCGGGGGAGTGAGCGTCCTCGCCCACGGGAGGGCCCGCACGAGGGGGCGGCTGCTGTCGCTCGATCACGTCCGTGACCTGGCGGGTGCCGGTCTGCACGGGGTCGAGGTGCATCACCCCGACCATTCGCCGGAAGACGCGCGGGTGCTGCAGGCCCTCGCCGACGAGCTCGGTCTGGTCGTCACCGGCTCCTCCGACTACCACGGGACGAACAAACCGATCCGGCTCGGCGAGTTCGCAACGGACGCCGACGAGTTCGACACCCTCGTGTCGAAAGCATCCGGGGTGCAGGTGGTCTCGGCATGAACACGCACGAGTCCGAGCGATACGACCCGTACGCTCCCGCCGTCCCGAGGACGGTGGTGGCCACCGAACCGCGACGCAACCCGCTTCCGGTCCGCGCGCTGCGCGCCTTCAGCGGCGCAGTCGCCGCCGGTGTGGTGATCCTCTGCCTCGTCGTGATCGGCTCCGCCTACGTCGGCGGGGGCCGGGGCTTCCCGGGCCCCGGGGCGGTCTCGATCACCGCGCACGTGGTCGCGTCCGTGTTCGTGATCGTCGCGCAGCGGATTGCGGACCGCCGCGACGGGTTCGCCGCCGTGGTCGCGTCCGTGGCCGTCCTCGCCGCGGCGGCACTTCTGCTGGCCACCCAGTGGTGGGGTTGAGGAACGCTCGGCCCGATATCTGAAACCGGCCCTCACAGTGACCCGCCGGTAACTTATTCTCACAGGTAGAGGCCCGAAAACGTGAGACATCTGACTGTCGTGGCAATTTGATTGTGCATCGATATTCGTGCCAGACTTAGCACCACTCCGACGTCGGCGCCACCGCCCTTCGGCGGGGGTTTTTATGGCAGCGTTGCCAGGGGCTCACCCGCCCAGTGCCATGACGCTTCGGACGTTCTGCGGCCATCGTGATCGCGCACCCCGGAAGCTTCACCCCAGTTGTCGTTCGTGGAGTAACTGTGAGGATCAGCGCCGATCCCTACGGTTACTTCTCAGTAACCCGGCCCCGAGTGAGCCTGGACTTATCAGGAGTGTCATCGTGTCCATCGTGTCCGAACCCACCACACCGCAGAAGGTCGAACTGACCGACGAGGAGATCTTCGCCGGCCATCTCGGCGGCAAGCTCTCGGTCGAGACCACCGCTCCCCTCGACTCCCAGCGCGCCCTGTCCATCGCTTACACGCCCGGTGTCGCGCAGGTCTCCCGCGCCATCCACGCCGACGAGACCCTCGCCGACCGCTACACCTGGACCAACCGCCTCGTGGTCGTCGTCTCCGACGGCTCCGCGGTCCTCGGCCTCGGGGACATCGGCCCCCGTGCCTCCCTTCCGGTGATGGAAGGCAAGTCGGCCCTGTTCAAGAACTTCGCGGGCCTGAACTCGATCCCGCTGGTCCTCGACACCAAGGACCCGGACGAGATCGTCG
>NZ_JBFUHV010000361.1:0-3243 GCF_056402215.1 Rhodococcus sp. P4_B6
CGTAGACGCTGCCGACGTAGGGCAGGATCTGGCCGATGTGCGACACCACCGAGATCGCGAGTCGCCGCCAGTAATGCACGCTGGAACTGTCGAACATGGCCGAAAGCGCGTCGGTGCGATCGTCGAACGACAGTGCGGTCTCGTTCAACCCCGTCAGCGTCCGGTCGATCTCCTGCGTCCTGGCAGCGAGGTCCTGCAGGTCCAGCGCCGCCACGGACGCCGCGTCGCGCACGGCCGGGAGCGGCGGCACGACGGCATTGACGCGGGCCATCACATCCTCGATCCGCTGGATGCTGCCGCCGTTGACGAAGTTCGCGAGGACTGCGATGGTGTCCTCCAACTGCGGTGGCGAGATGGTGCGGGCGACGGGGATCGTGCCACCGGCAGGCAGGTACCCGTCGGCGGAATGTTTGCCGTCACCGGTGACCGCGATATAGGTGTCGCCGAGGAGAGTGTCCTGACGGACGATCGCCCGCGCATCGGCGGGAATCCTGGTGCCGCTTCCGACTCCGGCCGACACCGTCACCGTCGATCCGGACACCTGCAAAGACCGGACCTCGCCGACCCGCAGGCCGTCCATCATCACGTCGGCACCGGCGGGCAGATTCATCACACTGGCGAACTCGAGCGACAGGTCGTAGGTGTCGCCGACGCCACCGCGGACCGAGGGCAGGTCGTCCGGTCCCAGGGAACATGCCGGCACCGTCAGCACCACCGCGCTCACGGAGGCGGCGCACAGAAGCTGCCGCGTTCTTCTCGACAGATTCATCTCAGTTCCTTCCCGTCCGCACGAGGTCGAGCAGCCGATCCATCGGCACCTCGGTTCCGGTGGTCGTCAGAGCCACGGTCGGCGGCTGGTAGGCAATGGTGAGTGCTCCGTCGCGCGTCGTCTGCTGCGCGAGGAAGGGTGCAACCGACGGAATCGTCGAGATCAGGCCTGCCATGTCGTTCGACCGTGTCGCCGCCAGCTTCAGGGCGTCGGTCGCCGGTCCGTGCACGAAGGGCCAGATGTCGGCGCCGTAGTTCTGCTGGATGTCGTGCAAAGTCGCTACCAGCCAACCGATTCCCTCGCACACCTCGATGACTCCGGGCCACAGATCGATGCCCGCGGCAACGACGGCAGGCATCTGCTCCACGATCGACCGGATCGAACTCCACCGACGCAGCGCTTCGTCCGTCAGCGGGGCCATGTTCGCGATCGACGAGCCGATGTCGGCGACGAGTTTGTCCGGATCGGCTGCCGCCTCGGCGGCATGCCTCATCATGTCCGCGGCGTTCTCCCCCTGGCCGCGGAGCGCCTCGTCCAGACCGAGCACCGTCTTCCGGACGTTCTCCTCACCGTCGTCCGGAGCGATCGCATCGATGAAATCCGCTGCCGAACCAGCGATCTCGGAGATGCTCTTCGGAGTGTGACTGTGCCCCAGCGGGATGCACTGTTCCGGCGCGAGTTCCGGACCGGACGTGTAGTTGCCGACGAGTTCGAGACTCCGATCGGCGAGCAGGGACTTCGAGCGGGTGACCGCTCGGACATCGAACGGATAGGACCGGCCACTCGCGAGCGAGAAGGTGACCTGCACGTGGTCGCCCTGCGGCTCGATACCTTCGACACGGCCCACCTCGTAACCCATCTGGGTGACCGGGTTGCCGGCGTAGAGGCCGATGGCGTCGGGCATGAGCGCGCAGAACGCCGACCGGTCTGCCGGCTCCCCCGTCGTCGCGACCGCCACACCGGCGCCACCGACGGCGGCGGCCGCGCACACGACGGCCAGCACCTTGACGATCAGGCGTGATTTCCCGGACATCTCAGCACGTCCGTCCGGGAACGGGGACACAGAAGTCCGAGGCCATGAGTGTGCCGCCCTTGATCGCGGCCATTCCTTCGGGCGTCAGCCATTCGGCAAGCTGAGTGCGCAACGACTGAAGATTGTCGATGGCTGGGCCCATCGACGTCCGGAACTCGTCGATCACACCCTTCGCGTGGTTCACAGCGTCGAGTACCTCCGTCTTGTGGTCGAGATAGAACGCCTCGAACGGCTGAATCGTCATCAGGACGTTGCCGAGCAGGGAATACGCCTCGTTGAATCCGGCGTGGGTGGTGTTGTACGTCGAGAGAACCACGTCGATCTCGCGGATCAGGTCGAACACCATGCCCTGATCGGCCTCGAAACTCTGGAGATACTCCGCGGCGAGGTCGGCGATCGTGCGGACCTGCGCACGCTGCTGATCCATCACGCGGGCGATGCTGGTCAGGCCCGAGATCATGGACGCGATCGACGTCGGGTTCTCCTCGAGCGCCCGGGCCATCTCGTCGAGGTTCGCGTCGACGGTGCCGCCCTCGACGTTGTCGGTCGTGTGCGGCGCGGCCTGGAGGACATCGCCGATCGAATACGGAACGCTGACCTGCTCGACGGGCAGCGGGGTGTCCCCGAGCGGCAGAACGCCGAGAGGGACGAGGGTGATCGCGTATCCCCCGACCGGGGTGAGCATGCGCACCTCCACACGGGAGTCCGAGCCGACCGGTACCGCGTCGTCGATCTCGGCCGTCACCAGTACCGCGTCCGGCTCGATCAACACGTCCGTGACGGTTCCCACGCCGATGCCCGCCACCCGGACGTCCTGGCCGATGTCGATCGAGGAGGCGTCGTCGGTACGGAACGAGAACGACATCCGTCCCGGTGGGTTCGCGTAGAGGACGGCGGTGGTCACGAGTGCGAAGACCACCAGGAGAACGATGCCCGCGCCGAACGCGACCTCCCTGCCGACCAGCGCCCGCGCCCGGCCCAACACCCCGCCGATACGCTGGGCACGGTTTTTCGTCACGGGTTGCATACGACGACCTCACTCCCTCTCAGCAGAACCTCGACGTCGGTGGGTAGCTGCGCCACACCGTTCGTGCACTGGATACCGCCCGGGCCTGCCCCGGCGGTCTGCGGAACCTGCAGACCGGCGAAGGCGACCGGCAGCAGTCGCAACGCTTCCGCGGTGTCCGGCACCGATGCGAATGCGTCGGAGAGCATCTGCTCGACGTCCATTCCCGGTTGCAGACCGAGAGCATCGATCAACCGTTGGATCGGTGTGAGGAATTCGGGGCCGAACGCAGCCGTCTTCGGGAACTCGTCGATAACCGTCATCGCCTTCGCGATCGGGAAACTCACCGAGCGCAGGAACTCGACGACCTCGGGCGACCGGCCTCCCATGCTGTCGGAGATCCGTGCGAGATTGCCGGTGAGGGTCGAGATGACC
>NZ_JBFUHV010000362.1:0-3238 GCF_056402215.1 Rhodococcus sp. P4_B6
CGGTCGGTGTCGGATCATTTCCAGCCGTGGCGGCACGAGGGTGGTCATGCGCCGTTCTCGCTGGCGTGGATGATGGCGGTGGGGGAGCGGACGGAGCGGTTGCAGTTGGGGACGTCGGTGATGACGCCGACGTTCCGGTACAACCCGGCGGTGGTGGCGCAGGCGTTCGCCACGATGGGGTGTCTGTATCCGGGGCGGATCATGCTCGGGGTGGGTACCGGTGAGGCGCTGAACGAGATCGCGACCGGTTTTGCGGGGGAGTGGCCGGAGTTCAAGGAGCGGTTCGCGCGGCTGCGGGAGGCGGTCCGGTTGATGCGGGAGCTCTGGTTGGGTGACCGGGTCGATTTCGAGGGCGACTATTTCTCCACGAAGGGGGCGTCGATCTACGACGTGCCGGAGGGTGGGATCCCGGTGTACATCGCCGCGGGTGGTCCGGTGGTGGCCCGGTACGCCGGTCGCAGTGGTGACGGGTTCATCTGCACGTCCGGTAAGGGGATGGAGTTGTACACGGAGAAGTTGATGCCGGCGGTCGCGGAGGGGGCGGCCAAGGCCGACCGGGATGTGGCGGAGATCGACAAGATGATCGAGATCAAGATTTCGTACGACACGGATCCGGAGTTGGCGCTCGAGAACACGCGGTTCTGGGCGCCGTTGTCGTTGACGCCGGAGCAGAAGCATTCGATCGAGGATCCGATCGAGATGGAGAAGGCGGCGGATGCGTTACCGATCGAGCAGGTCGCGAAGCGGTGGATCGTGGCGTCGGATCCGGATGAGGCGGTGGCGCAGATCCGCCCGTATCTCGATGCCGGGCTCAATCACCTGGTGTTCCACGCTCCCGGGCACGATCAGAAGCGGTTCCTGGAGCTGTTCGAGAAAGATCTCGCCCCGCGGCTGCGAGCACTGCCATGACCACGGTCATCGACGTCACCCGAAACCCGCTGTGGAAGAAGCTCACCGATCACCAGCAGGCGGTCGCGGCGCTGCATCTGCGGGAGCTGTTCGACACCGACCCGCACCGCGGCAAAGACCTCACCGTCACCGCCGGTGACTTGTATGTGGACTACAGCAAGCACCGGGTGACCCGTGAAACCCTCGGTCTACTCCTCGACCTCGCCTGCGCCGCCGGGGTGGAGGAGCAGCGGGACGCGATGTTCGCCGGTGCGCACATCAACGTGTCCGAAGATCGAGCAGTCTTGCATACAGCGCTGCGAGAACGCCGCGGTGTCACCCTGATGGTGGACGGGCAGGATGTCGTCAGCGATGTCCACCATGTGTTGGATCGGATGGGTGCGTTTACCGACCGGATCCGGTCCGGTGACTGGCGCGGCGTCACCGGTCAGCCCATCCAAACGGTCGTGAATATCGGCATCGGTGGCTCGGATCTTGGCCCGGCCATGGTCTACCGCGCGCTGCGCCACTATGTAGACGGACCCGAGGTGCGGTTCGTGTCGAATGTCGACCCCGCGGATCTGGTGTCGACGCTGTCGGACCTCGATCCCGCCAGCACGCTGTTCGTCGTGGTCTCCAAGACGTTCTCGACGTTGGAGACCATGACCAACGCGCAGGCGGCCCGTAGGTGGCTCACCGAGACGCTCGGTGAAGACGCGGTCCGGCATCATTTCGTGGCCGTCTCGACCAATGCAGTACGGGTGGCCGCCTTCGGTATCGATTCGGAGAGCACGTTCGGGTTCTGGGATTGGGTCGGGGGACGGTATTCGGTGGGTTCGGCCGTCGGGCTGGCGGTGATGGCCGCCATCGGACGAGAACGCTTCGCGGAATTCCTCGACGGCATGCGCCAGCTCGACATGCACTTCCGCACGGCCCCCATCGAGTCGAATGCGCCTGTCCTCCTGGGTCTGCTGGGCGTCTGGTATGCCAGCTTCTTCGGCGCCGATTCACGCGCGGTGCTGCCGTACTCGAACGACCTCGTGCGGTTCCCGGCGTACCTGCAGCAACTGGCGATGGAATCGAACGGCAAGTCGGTACGGGCGGACGGGACTCCCGTTGGTGCGGCGACGGGTGAGGTGTTCTGGGGTGAGCCCGGTACCAACGGTCAGCACGCATTCCATCAATTACTGCACCAGGGAACCCGGTTGATTCCGGTGGATTTCATAGGGTTCGCGCGGCCGATCGAGGACCTGCCCACGCTCGATGGCGAGGGATCGATGCATGGTGTGCTGACGGCGAACATGCTCGCCCAGTCCAAGGTTCTGGCATTCGGAAAAACCGCTGCTGAGGTCACCGCCGATGGAACACCTCCCGAACTCGTCCCGCACAAGGTGATGCCGGGAAACCGGCCGTCGACATCGATCCTGGGCACGAAGCTCACACCGTCGACCCTCGGACAGCTGATCGCCTTGTACGAACACCAGGTCTTCGTGCAAGGAATCGTGTGGGGCATCGACTCGTTCGACCAGTGGGGGGTCGAGCTCGGCAAGACATCGGCTCTGGAATTGGGTTCCGCTCTCTGGGACCCAGACGGCGCCGCCTACGTTGGGGACAGCTCCACCGCCGGGTTGATTCGCGCGTACCGGCTAGCGAGAGGGGAACGCAGTTGCCTGCATTAATGTTGCGGCTTCCGTCGCCGATCGCAGAGTCGTGGGATTGGCAATTGTCTGCCGCGTGCCGAGATGCCGACCCGTCGGTGTTCTTCTATGCCGACAATGAACGCGGTGATCCCCGTTCGAGTCGCATCCGTGCTGCCAAACAGGTCTGCCGACGGTGTCCCGTACGTACACAGTGCCTCGACCACGCCCTCGAGGCACGTGAGAGCCACGGAATCTGGGGCGGCTACACCGAGGATGAGCGCAGGACGCTCCAACGGCCGCGGGACGTGGATGCCCACCAGCTTCCATCCGGCCGGGAAATGAAGCCGAGACCGGACGTTGCGGTCATCTGCTGTGCACGCACTTCTACAACAACCCAGTAGCGATACGAGTCGCGGTCTGTGCGGCTGAAAAAGCTCGCTCGCGGACCACGCACCACTTATAGGGCACGTCAACTTGAGTGATAGTCGCAGCGGCGCAGGCGGTTTGGGCTCGCCTCTGCCCGGAATTTATTGGCTGGGTGCGTTGTTCGGGCAGCGGTGGCGGCCGCGGTGATTTCGCGCCACACCGCGAAGCGGTCCGTCATCTCGCGACGCCAGTCGGATGCCGACAACATGTGCCGCCGCAGCTGGAAGTGCCCCGTGATGCCGGAGAACGCGGACAGGAACCGTTGCGTCTGTCCGGGTGAGGCG
>NZ_JBFUHV010000363.1:0-3207 GCF_056402215.1 Rhodococcus sp. P4_B6
GTTCCGCGGTCTGCTCGACGCGCACGCGGTCGACATCACCGACGAGATGCTGATCGCCGCGGCCGGCGCGATCGCCGACAGGGTGTCGCCGTCCGAGCTCAATGCCACGTACATCGTGCCGAGCGTGTTCGACGCGGGTGTCGCGCCGGCGGTCGCGGCGGCGGTGCGTCAGGTGGCCGACCGGGGGCCACAGCCGCAGAAGTGAGCCATTCGATCGTCGTCGTGCGTGCGCCCGGGCGATCACCGCAGCGGGCACGCGGTGTCCCGATGCGTCGGCACGTGGGGAATCGATCGAGTCGTAATGCTCGCCGCCTGGCGAGGACCTTCCGGGTCTCCTTCGCGGTGACCTCGGGGGCAGCGGAGATCGGCCGGTTCGCGATCTGCCCGTGCGTTCCGGTTACCGCGTCGGGTCTCCGGATGGACCGGTGGATCAGCGGATCAGCGGGCTCGGTGTGTCGCGTCAGTCGCGGAGCTCGCCGATGTCTCCGGCCCCTCCCTGCAGGTGCATCCGGCCGTCGGACAGCTTGTAGGTGACGCCGGCAATAGCGCAGGCACCACTTCCGACGCGATCGGCGATGATGCGCGAACGCTSCATSAGSAGAGCCCCGGTCTCCACGACGTGGCGGCCTTCGAGTTCGTCGACGGTGGTGAGGCCCTCTTTGCGACCCAYCATGATCGACGGCGCCACCCGTTCGACGATGCTGCGGATGAAGCCGTCCGGRACCTTGCCCTTGTCCAGCGCGTCSAGCGTGGACTTCACGGCGCCGCAACCGTCATGACCCAGCACGACGATCAAGGGCGCGTCGAGGRYCTGCACCGCGTATTCRATGGAACCGAGCACGGCGTCGTCGAGGACGTGGCCGGCCGTKCGGACGACGAACATGTCACCGAGKCCCTGGTCGAAGATGATYTCCGCRGCGACACGTGAGTCTCCGCATCCGAACACCACCGCGGTGGGGTGCTGYTCGGCGTCGAGCTGCGCGCGGTCGGCGATTCCCTGRCCGGGGTGGATCGAGACTCCGCTGACGAAGCGCTCGTTACCCTGGCGGAGGGTTTTCCACGCGGCAACCGGGTTGGAGTGGGGCATGCGGTTATCGTGCACCCGCCCTGTTGCGGCTGCTCGGCGGGAACATTACGGCGACGGAAACTCCGGTTCGCGCCTCGCCGACGGGACGTGTGAGGAGAAGTGACGGGCGAYGCCTCGTGCCGATCAGCCGGTGCGAGTCGGAGGCCTGGAATCTCCCGCGGCGTCGTGMGGGTGTGTGACCGCCCGACACATCCTGTGAGCGAGATCATGCTGCAGCAAACGCCCGTCGTCGGTGGCGCCCACTGGGGGRATGGGTGCAGCGGTGGCCRGTCCCGCCAGTGGCGGGCGTCGAGCCAGATCGACGTCCTGCGCGCKTCCGGCGGGCCACCATCGACGGGGGAGACAGCCCTCGATAAAGCCTCGCGAGTCTCGTGTCCCGACCGAGAACCGCTGATCCGGAACCCGAGGGCMCACYCCGGCGCGCGAATCACGGCCCAGCAGGAAGCCATGAACGCGATGATGTGGATTGGGGCGGCGCCCTCCTGGTGGTTGACGGCGCGGTCAGCCTGCTGACAGGGCMCATCACCTCGCGGGTCCTCCGACGTCCGGACAACCTCGAGCAGGAACCGCCCCGTGTCGACGAGGTCACCTCGAGCAGGGCCACCACACCGATGTCCTGCGGCCACCTGGCCTCGTCCGGCCACAGAGTCATCGCATCCTGGCGGCCAACCTCTCGAAAGCCTCACCCGATCCGTGCCGGAACGTCCACCCCGGAAAACGACATCACCCGCCCGCCGTCTCCCCACCCCCCCGCGACCAGATCACCCGGCCGCCCTACCACCACCGTCCGGGAACCCGCCGGGCCGTCGAGTCATCACGCTCGATCGTCATCTGATCCACCACGGCCGCCGCCCGGTGGTCCTCGTCTCCGCACACACCAACACCGCGCCACCAGCAGCCGGTCGCTGAGTTGAGACGACCGACAGTCGATCGCCGAGTCAGCCAGTGCCCTTGTGTCACCGCGTCTTCCGGAGCACATGTGCGTGAGGGGGCGGCCCCGGCAGCGGATCCGTCGGAGGCCTGCTCCTGGTCGCGCCGGCGTCGCTTGTGGAGACCGAGCAGGTGGGGGTTGAGGCGGTGGCCGACGAGCCGCTGCGGAGGTAGATGTTCTCTCAGGGCGAAGCAGGGAGTACACGAAGGCCCGGAACAGCAGCAGCACCATGCCGATCAGGATGAACGGGCGGATGTCAGATGCCAAAACCATTGAGCCTGAAAGGAACTCGATCACCGTAACGGTAAACCGCGGTAACCAACCATTGGGCGAACGGTGGTAGGTCCCGGCAGTCGGACTGAGGCGCAAGCCTCCATGCATGGCGAGAAATCGCCTGTTGCGAGGAGRGYGGCGGAGCAAACCTGCCGATTGCTGATCGTCTCGCCACCTGGCGAAACCCCTACTGCGGCGGGCTGACCGCACGCTTCGACGAGATCGGTACACCGGCGTGGTTGCCCGCACCCCCGGCACTGGCCGCGTTGCCGTTCCACCGTGCTCCCGCCACCCCCGCTTGTCCGCGCTTGAGGATGCGACCCGGTGAGGATCGAAACACGCCGCCAGCGCGGCATCCTGGCAATCGATATGCTCCCGCCCCGCAACGAGCCGAACACCCACCCGCCCACACCACCGTTCACACGCCGGAGAACCGATGCTGCCGTCCTTCATGCCCCAGACGGTGCCTCCCACGTATCGCCGCCGCCCAGCGCTCTAGAATGTGACGGTGGTCATCGTTTTCGAGGTGTTGCTGGTTCTCGCGGCTGTGCTCATCACGTGGTTCTCCCTGTACGTCGTCTACCGCTTGATCGACGGCGAATCGAACCGCCGATACCGGTAACCTCGACCGGCTTGACGCCGCCAGGGTCACCCCCGGAGGCGCTCGGCGAATGCCGTCGGCAGGTCACCGCGGTCGCCCAGCTGATTATCAGTGCGGAGGACTCTCGAACTCCAGACGGTTCGTCCGCTGGTGGTTGAGCATCGGACGCAGCCCAACCCACACCAACGGCGACATCCCAAACGGTGACCCGTTGCACCCGGTTCCTCACTTACCCCACCGGCGACGTCACAGGCATCGACCAACTCATGCTGGAGCGCTACCTGGACGACCTGGCCAACGATCGTCTCGGCCGGG
>NZ_JBFUHV010000364.1:0-3195 GCF_056402215.1 Rhodococcus sp. P4_B6
CACCTGGTAGTTAGCGGCAGTTGAGGGTGGGTCTCCTGCGGTGCTGATCTCAACGACCCAGCGCCCCGACAGGTGACCCACCTCGCTCTTGTGGCCGCCTCGACGCACGCAGCTTCCATCCAGTCGCCAAGAGCGGGCGTCGCTGAATCTCAGATGCCGCGCCGAGGGGACCGATGACTGCCRCGCGGCGACTTCTCTCGGACTGCGAGTCCGTCACCGCGCAGCAGGATCCGCAGGCGGTGATATCACCGTGTTCCACTGTTCTCCTGCATATTCCGTGGTTCTCTGACCTTCCGGTCCACATGCGACCGATGCCCGCCCGACCACCGTCATTCCGGCAATGACGTGTATCGGGCGAGAGGTGTGCTTGCTGGGCTTCTCCGAGCTGCGGTGAACTGCGCGTAGTTCCGCTCTCGACGCCGAACGGCAGTCGATCGATGTCGTCGACCCGACCGCGGGCGCGGCCCGTATCCGGGCGTCCTCGCTGGCTGAGTCCGCATCGGGCTTGGCCCGCAAGACCCGTCGCAGCGGGTATTTGACGACGCGAGATCGGTGACCGGCGCAGCCGTCTGGTTCTGCGGGTGCAACGGTTCCTGTGCCGTCCATCGAGGATGGCCCAGGCGGTCGAGAATCCGTTGCCGCCCAGCACCGCTACCGTCGACCCGGACACGGTCTTGGACAACAGGCGCACGCACGGCCACTGAACAAGTGGCGGAGTGCCGACGGGCCGATCGCGGTTCGCCAGTAGAATTCATGCTCACCGCACGCATCGAGCGGGGTTCGCGGACGTCGCCACTCTCACAACCCAGGGCCTACCGAGCACCATCGTCAGACGAAGACTCGGACTGACACCGAACGCCGGCGGCCGGTTGCGAAGCCGAGCCGCGGCACACTGCGCGCCGGTCGGCCCAAACTGTTCACCGAGCATCGTCACACGAGGCCGCCGCCGGGTGGACTCCACTTCCCTTCTCCGCGAGGAACTTTGTCAAGGGTTATCGCGGATAGCGTCGCCGCCGTCCGCGACCTCCTTCGGCCTCTGCGCAAGATCCGAGCAGGCCCAGACAGACGGACTGTCTGTGCCCCACGCCCGGTGGATATCCGCCTGGATGCTGCGCCACGATGACCGCACCGCCGAGGAGCAGATCGGACTCGACCAGGTCCTCGCCAGCTGCCGGCAACCTCGCGCTGCTGGGACCGTCGGTCGCACGCCTCCCCTCCCGTCGCTGCACCGTGCCCATTGCCCTGTTCACCGACCACCGCCGAGAAGGCACCACAGCGCACGGCCCGGCCGGCACCGCCGAGCGCCATTCGCCCGTTACCGGTCTCGCCAAACACCGGCAACCCGGTCGAGGATCGCATCCGCGGCCCGCACGGAGGCCTCCGCACCCAGCGCCCTGATGGTCGCCGCCGTGTCGACCACAACATTTGTAGCGCCACAACATTTGTAGCGCCACAACGTGGTGGCGCTACAAATGATCAACTACCGATGTTTCTCGCTCGGCCAGCTGGCCGCGAAACCGGCGGCCGGTCAGTGGCCGCGCCGAGGACCCTGCTCACAGTTGCGACAGTGCAGGCACTTTCGTCCCGGCAGCTGCTGGGACGGACCGTCGCCGTCCGGAGCGCACTCGGCGTTCCACCGCGACAGCGAGTCGACCCAGGCCGAAATTCACGATGACCATGAATGCGGCTACCACGACCAGTGCCGGGATGTAGTTCGAATACGTCGAGCCGGCTTGCACCCCCTGCCGCACCACCTCGATGTAGGTGATCTGGTAACCCAACGCCGTATCCTTCAAGATCACGACCATCTGGGCGATCATGGGCGGCAGCATCGAACTGATCGCCTGCGGGAGCAGGACACGGCGCATCGTATGCCCCGGTTGCAAACCGAGCGCTTCAGCCGCCTCCGTCTGCCCCCGAGGCAGGGCACGGATACCCGAGCGGACCAGTTCCGCGATGACAGCAGCGTTGCATAACGTCAACCCGCTGATCACCGCCGCCGGCGCAAGATAATCCACCGGGAACAGCGCCTGGCCCGCATAGAGTGCGAAGAAGAAGATCATCAGCACCAGCATCGGGATGGCCCGGAAGAAGTCGACGATAGCGCCCGAGGCTTTGCGGATCACCCAACTCGTCGATTGGCGGCAGGCCCCGAGAATGATGCCCAGCGTGACCGCGGCCACGATCGAGATGGCCGCAGCAACGAGCGTGCCACGGATACCGGGAAGCAGGAACGTCGTCCACATGTCCTCGGTGAGGAACGGCTTCCACATCTCGGGAGCCAGTTGGCCGTCGGCCCACAGTGTCTTCCCGACCCATGCCGCAATGGCGGCAACGACCAGGTAGAAGATCAGAGAGAGCCGGCGGTGACGCGCCAGGGCCGCGGGTCCGGGTTCATCGAACAGAACGTGATCGCTGTGGGTCATGATTTCACCGAGTATTTCTTCGCAAGGAATTCGAACAGCTGCCCTGTGGGGAGCGTCAGACACATGAAACCGATCGCGATGATCGCCCCGACCAACAACAGCGCGCCGGTATTCTCGACCATCTCTTTCATCAGCAGGGATGCTTCGGCGACACCGATGATCGACGCGATGGTGCTGTTCTTGGTCAAGGCAATCAAGACGGTACCGAGCGGGCCGATCACCGACCGCAGAGCCTGCGGGAGAATGACGAGTCCTAGGGTTCTGCCGAATCCGAGACCCAGCGCCCTGGCCGCCTCGGACTGCCCTCGGGCCACCGTGTTCACACCCGCTCGCAATACCTCGCAGACGAAGGTCGCGGTATACGCACCCAGACCCAGGACTGACAGTCGAAACGCACTGTCCGCCAATGACGTTGATGATGTGCTGTCGACCATCGTCAGGCCCAGGGTCTGCGCGAGCCCAAACGAGCAGAAGAGGAGTATCAACGTCAATGGCGTGTTGCGAACTATCTCCACGTAGATGGTCCCTGCCCGCCGCAGTGAGGCCAYCGGGGAGAGCCGCATGACAACCAACACGAGACCGAGAAGGACGGCCACCACCGCGGCGGACACCGTCAAGGCAATGGTCGTTCGGAAGGCCGCGAGGACGGGTCCGCCGTACTCCGCAAGAACCGCCCGGGAACTAGCCTCAATTTTTCGTGCCCTCTGATTGGTGGGTGGGTTTCGGCTGGGGTGTGCTGGTGCGGGACAGATTTTGGTGTGTGGGTGTG
>NZ_JBFUHV010000365.1:0-3173 GCF_056402215.1 Rhodococcus sp. P4_B6
GCCACAGCACCCACGGAGTGTCCCCCGAATCCTTGTGCCGCAGAGTAACGATGTCGGAGGCGTTGGCAATCGCGCGCTGGTACCGGTCGTGGCGCTCCTGAATGTCGGAGAGCACCTCTACCTGGTCGTACGCGCGCTGCATCGTCTCGTAACTGTTGGACAGCTCCGAGAAGTGATCGAGTGCCTGCTTGGCCGTATCAAACGTGGAGGGCTGCTCGAAGACCAGCTTCTTGTATAGGTCATCAATCGTGGCTTCTTGCTGCCCGGCCTGGATGCGGGCTAAGAGGGCCAGCGCCTTATCGCTCTCGCCCTTCCTGCCGATGCTGAGGGTGCTCTGGGCGACGGTGAGGAACTTGGTGTAGGTGTCGTGCACCTTCGACCCAACGAAAGTGGTTTCCAGCTTCCGCTGGTAGCCCTGTTGCCCGAGACCCTCGACGAACAGGTCGTAGAGTCGCCCGACGTCGACGGTCCCGTCGATGGTGAGGCGCAGCGGGTTTCCCAGCTCGCCGTCGGAACTGATCGATGCTCGAACGAAGAAGAGCCTGGCGGCGGTGAAGCGTGCGCCGGTGTCGTGGCGGAAGGTGACTGCCACAACTGCCGCGGCGTTGCAGGGCAGGCCTCGGGCATCGATTCCCCGAAGCCGGCGGTCGGTGAGTTCGCCGCTGGTGTTTTGCACACTGTCGGTCTTACCGCGCACGTAGGAGACCACATTGCGCTGGTTGCCGCCCCGAGCACGTCCCTGGCCGGCGTTGGAGGCCCCGTTGAACGGAACGTTGCTGGGCATCATCAGCGCGGTGTAAGCGTCCATCAGGGTCGATTTCCCGACCCCGGACGGCCCGGAGATCATGGTCGATCCAGGTGAGAAGTCGATGCGGTGGTAGCCGTCGTAACCGCCCCAATTGAGCAGATGCATGGATTCGATCCGCCACTGCGGGCTGCCGGTGTCGGGGAACAAGGTGCCCGTCTCAGTCGAGGTCATCGTCTGATCCTTCGCCGGGGCTCAGGTCGACCGCGGCGATCTCTCCGTCGGTGTCCGTGGGCTCTACCGTGTCGTCGGCGTCCAGGGTGTCGAGGTAAGCGCTGAGCGCCTTTAGTTTGTCCAGCGATATCAGTGGCACGATCACCGGGGAGATGCGGTAGCGGTCCGCGCCGGTGTCGCGCGTCGAGACGAGAATGCCCGCGCTCTCGATGCGTTCGAATGCCTTCTCCGCATTCTCGCGTTGCTTCTTCTCGTCGTTGCGCTGGATCGACTTGTCTGCCTGCAACCGCTCTACCATCTCCGTCTTGGAGATGACCACGTTCGCGTTACCGTCCCGGCCCAGTTCGTTGGCATAGGTTTCCCGCAGATGCCGAAGCAGGATCGTTTCGGTCCAGGTGTAGGCACGGTTCTGTGTCGACATCAGCGTGGGGAACCGGGTGCCGGGGACCTGGACCTTGTAAGCGATCCCGGCGTCGGTGTCGCACACCAACGTCAGGAACAGGTCGTTGAGCCGCGATTCGACGTCATAACGGTGTTTGAGCAGCAACGTCCACAGCTTCGGATGCTGGTCCGCCGACAGGTAGTTACGTTTGAGAATTGCTGTCAGCACCGACCGGGCCTCATAGGTCAACGTGCCCTGGTCGCCGGTGAACAAGATGGTGTCCGACGGCCGGAACCGAAACTCGTCCGGTTCGTCGTCGGACTCGGCGGGCTCACTGTCGTCGACGGCCTGCGACAGCAGGTCATCCCACTCGTCCAAAGGGTCGGTATTCATTGCTGTGCTCGTTCCATGTTGGCGATCAATACGCTGCGGTCTTCATCGGTGTAGGTCAGCCGGGGTGCTTCGAAGACACGCTCCTCGATCCCCAACGGATGTACGGTGAGATACCTGTCGGTCATTCCGACTGTGTGGGAGCGACGGAGGGCCATCGTGTCGGCCGACGCCTCGAACAAGGCGAACAGGTCCACCAGCCTCCGGTCCTCTCGGGGCAAGGCATTGAAGACCTCGGCGACGGTGGCGCGTGGGGACGCCTTCAATCGGGTGATCAGGATGCCTCGCATCTTGTCCACGTCCGGCCCACCCATGCGCAGCAGCTCGCGCTGTTCTTCGGCCGACATGGGGATGGCCAGATGTGGACGGGCCGCCGGGGGTGCGGCGAAATCGGCAGGATCAGCAAGGTTTGTGCGCAATCGATCGAGCTCGATCGTGGCGGGTACGAAGGCGATCGGAACCCGGCTGCGCACCTTCGCCACGGCCTTTCGCTCTGAAAGCCGACGATCCAACTCCCGCAACAGAGTCCGCAGCTCTGTTGCTTGGATACGATCCGGGGCACTCAGATACGAGTAGATGGTCTGCACGATGTGCCGATGCGAGACCATCACCTGCTGCACCTCCCGGCTCAACTCCCTCGAGGTCCGCTTGAGCCGTCGTCGCTCTTCCGGCTTCAACCCCTGCGCAGCTTCGTGCGCCAGCACGATGTCCATGTCCGTCGCGAACGCCCGCATCATGCCGGTCTTCTGCAGCAACTCGACCGCGCCTACGAACGCCCGCCCACGGTCGTCATTATTGAGCAACGCATCCATGCGCTGCCGGTACAAATCCAACACTTCACCGGTAGAACGGTCGTCGTCACGGAACTCCTGGCGCAACTGTTCACGCATATCCGCGAACAGCTCGCCGACCTTACGAATGTCAGACGGCAAATTGTTGACTTCGGAGAGTATCTGGTCCAAGACCTCGATGACCTCACCCGTCCCGGCGAACTCCAAATCACCACCGGCGAGCAGACGGTCACGTTCCTCCGTCAGCTTCTCGATCTGGGTGCTCAAAATGCCGATCCGCCGCTCCCGATCTTCGCTGATCATCAGCGCGGTGTCCTGCACCTTTGTGATGAGGTCCTTGACTCGAGACTCGGACACCATCGCGTGGCGACCGGTCTCGCGGACGTACCGCAACGCGTCGAGCGCCTCATTGGTGATCTCATACGTGGTGGGCCCACTCGGCGTCGACCCGTCCTTGTAGCGCAGCCACCCGCGCGCTGCGCCCTCTACCCACGAATAGGCCAGGGCTCGACCCCGCTGTTGCGGTAGTTCAGTCCCGGGAACGGCGTCGCCGATCTGCTCCAGCAGGAAGTCCACCTGATCGTGCAGGTCGTCTTCGGCCACCACGCGCTGGTCGTCTTCGGAGAACACC
>NZ_JBFUHV010000366.1:0-3167 GCF_056402215.1 Rhodococcus sp. P4_B6
GCATCCCCTCCACCACGAGTCGGCTGTTCTGGAACTTCCGCCCCCGCAGCCCATCCGAACTGGGCAACAGCAGCGCAAGCAACTCCCACTGCTTGTCCGTCAACACCTCAAACCGATTAACAACGTCTGCCACAGCGAAGAGTCTGCAGCACAACACCCCAAATCATTGGGAGACACGCCCTAGTACTGCAACGGCACTTGCTTGACAGGTAGACGATACTGGTTGGGTGGTCCTTGATCTGGTTGTCGCCGAGTTGGAAGCGTTGCATGAGCGGATCTCCGGTCGGTTCGCCCGGTCGGAACCGCGTTCCCGGGTCCGTGAATATGTGACGGGTTTGGTTGCGGGTCTGGAACGCAAGAACGGGTGGACCCTCGCCGAGCGGGCCGGCGAGGTGAGCCCGGACGGGATGCAGCGGTTGCTGCGGCGGGCGGACTGGGACGTCGACGGGGTCCGCGACGATGTGCGTGACTACGTGGTCGAACGCCTCGGTGACCCGGCCGGGGTGTTGATCGTCGATGACACCGGATTCCTGAAGAAGGGCACCCGCTCGGCCGGGGTGCAACGCCAGTATTCGGGCACCGCCGGGCGGGTGGAAAACTGCCAGATCGGGGTGTTCCTCGCCTATGCGAGCGCGGCGGGGCACGCGCTCATCGACCGGGAGTTGTACCTGCCCGAGTCGTGGACCTCCGACCGGGACCGGTGCCGCGCCGCCGGGATCGGTGACGAGGTGGAGTTCGCGACCAAACCGAGACTGGCGCAACGCATGATCGAACGCGCCCTCGACGCACAGGTCCCGTTCTCCTGGGCCACCGCCGACGAGGCGTACGGGCAGGTGAAGTACCTGCGGGTCTGGCTCGAGGAACGCGATGTCTCGTATGTGTTGGCCACCCGTTGCAACGACGATGTGTTCACTCCGCACGGTCGCGCCGGTCGCGCCGACGAGATGATCGCCGCGGTCCCGGCGAAGCAGTGGCGCCGGATCTCCGTCGGCGACGGCGCGCACGGCCGGCGCGAATACTCCTGGGTGCGGATCCCGATCCGGATCGCCTGGGCACCCGGGCGTGGGCACTGGCTGCTCGCCCGCCGATCCCTGTCGGATCCGACCGAGATCGCGTACTACATCTGCGCCGGACCCCGTCGTACCACGCTTACCGAACTCGCCGCCGTCGCCGGCTCGCGGTGGCGGGTCGAGGAATGCTTCCAGCAGGCCAAGAACGAGGCCGGCCTCGACCAGTATCAGGTGCGCACCTACCGGGCCTGGTACGCCCACATCACCTTGTCGATGCTCGCGCTCGCCTGGCTCGCCGGGGCGAAAACCGAAGCGGTAAAGGGGGAATCGGAACCAATGATCAGGGCATGATCGGCTACACGGTACCCGAGATCCGCCGTCTACTCGTGTATCTGATCCTGCGACACGCCCACCCCGACGAGCACTTCTGGTCCTGGTCACACTGGCGGAGACGCCGACAACACCAGGCCCGCGTCTGTCATTACCGAACCCGCGGCCACCTGCCATAAGTGCCGTTGCAGTACTAGTACTGCAACGGCACTTGCTTGACAGGTAGACGATACTGGTTGTGTGGTCCTCGATCTGGTTGCTGCCGAGTTGGAAGCGTTGCATGAGCGGATTTCCGGTCGGTTCGCCCGGTCGGAGCCGCGGTCCCGGGTCCGTGAATATGTGACGGGTTTGGTTGCGGGTCTGGAACGCAAGAACGGGTGGACCCTCGCCGAGCGGGCCGGCGAAATGAGCCCGGACGGGATGCAACGGCTGCTGCGGCGGGCGGACTGGGACGTCGACGGGGTCCGCGACGACGTCCGTGACTACGTGGTCGAACGCCTCGGCGATCCGGCCGGTGTGTTGATCGTCGATGACACCGGATTCTTGAAGAAGGGCACCCGCTCGGCCGGGGTGCAACGCCAGTACTCGGGCACCGCCGGGCGGGTGGAAAATTGTCAGATCGGGGTGTTCCTCGCCTACGCGAGCACGGCCGGGCACGCGCTCATCGACCGGGAGCTGTACCTGCCCGAGTCGTGGACCTCCGACCGGGACCGGTGCCGCGCCGCCGGGATCGGTGACGAGGTGGAGTTCGCGACCAAACCGAGACTGGCGCAACACATGATCGAACGCGCCCTCGACGCCCGGGTCCCGTTCTCCTGGGTCACCGCCGACGAGGCCTACGGGCAGGTGAAGTACCTGCGGGTCTGGCTCGAGGAACGCGATGTTTCGTATGTGTTGGCTACCCGGTGCAACGACGATGTGTTCACCCCGCACGGCCGCTCCGGCCGCGCCGACGAGATGATCGCCGCGGTCCCGGCGAAGCAGTGGCGCCGGATCTCCGTCGGCGACGGCGCACACGGGCCGCGGGAGTATTCCTGGGTGCGGATCCCGATCCGGATCGCCTGGGCACCCGGGCGAGGGCACTGGCTGCTCGCCCGCCGATCCCTCTCCGATCCGACCGAGATCGCGTACTACATCTGCGCCGGACCCCGCCGCACCACGCTCACCGAACTCGCCACCATCGCCGGCTCCCGGTGGCGGGTCGAGGAATGCTTCCAACAGGCCAAGAACGAGGCCGGCCTCGACCAGTACCAGGTACGCACCTACCGGGCCTGGTACGCCCACATCACCTTGTCGATGCTCGCCCTCGCCTGGCTCGCCGGAACGAAAACCGAAGCGGTAAAGGGGGAATCGGGATCGAAGATCAGGGCATGATCGCGTACACGCTACCCGAGATCCGCCGCCTGCTCGTGCAACTGATCCTGCGACACGCCCACCCGGACGAGCACATCTGGTCCTGGTCGAACTGGCGACGGCGCCGACAACACCAGGCCCGCACCTCCCACTACCGACGTCGCGGACACCTCCCATAAGTGCCGTTGCAGTACTAGTAGCGTGTCGCTGCTTAGTTCTGCCTTGTTTCGTTTAAGTTGGAGGCGGCAGACTTCCCCTTCCCCTCTGCCGGTCAGGACCGTTGTCAATGCCTTCGCAGAAGAAGCGTCCGGTGACGTTGAGCTCGGCTGATCGTGAGTTCTTGGAACGGTTGACCACGACCGGGGTGCATCCGGCTTCGATGATCCGGCGGGCCCGGGTGTTGCTGGCGCTGGACACCTCGGTCGGGGCGGTCGATGAGAAGAAGGTGATCGCGGCACGGTTGGGGGTCTCGGG
>NZ_JBFUHV010000367.1:0-3134 GCF_056402215.1 Rhodococcus sp. P4_B6
AGCCCAACCCACAGGGTCTGCGTAAGAACCTTCGGCTGCGTGATGGCCGTTGGTACTGGCCTTGGGATCCGGAGTTCCTGCGCGTCGGCGACGAACCCACTCGCCAGTCCGACTCGATCGTGCGATACGAACGCGCTCGGGACGCCGCGGCCGCGATCACCGTTCCCACGATGCTCGTTCGTGGCAAGCAATCGAATGTGGTCAGTGAGGAAGGCGCGAAAGAGCTGCTCGAGCTGATCCCGACCGCGAAACTGATCGACGTCACCGGTGCGGGTCACATGGTTGCTGGCGACGACAACGATGTCTTCAGTGGCGGGTTGAAGGAATTTCTCGACGAAGACGTTGTCGCGGCCCGTCGCTGAAGACGTCGAGCCCCTCGAACGTAACCGACCATTGCCTCAGGGGCCGTCTTGCGCCGGTCACGCCGCACCATTCGGCGATGAACAGGGCCATCGTCTTGGTGACCTTCTTCAAGGAATCCAGGTTCGTTACTCCGCGGACTCGAGGTTCTGTCGGCGTCCGCTCGCAGCCAACTGCGGCACACCATCGACACCTACATGCGTTCGGGGTCACTGGCGGGTACTGCGGATGCCTTCGTCTGTCATCGCACTACGATCCTCGAGAGAATTGCGCGATTCAAGGAACTCACCGGCCTCGATCCCGCCGTTCCGTGGGATGCTGCAACAATTCGCATCGGATTCGCAGTCCCACCGCAGGGCACGGCGCGCAGCGATGACGCAGACTGAGCACTCGTCTGGATGTCGGGCGGGTTCCCGCACACCGCGAGAACCCGCCGATACCCACACCGACCAGAGGTGTCGAAAGTCGGGAATCGATGGTTCAGCTGACGCGGATGAGTTTCTTGTTTACGAATTCGTCGATCCCGTATTTACCGAGTTCACGACCGAAACCGGAGCGTTTGACGCCGCCGAACGGCAGCTCGACTCCCTCGGCGCCAACGGCATTGACGAACACCATGCCCGCGTCCAGCGAGTCGGCGACGCGGGACGCCTGATCGGGGTCGGTGGTGAAGACATACGAGCCGAGACCGAACGGGGTGTCGTTGGCCAGTTCGACGGCCTCGGCCTCGGAGCCAGCCTTGTACACGGTTGCAACCGGCCCGAACAGTTCCTCCCGGTAGGTTCGCGAATCCGGTGACACGTTTGTCAGCACGGCGGGTGGGAAGAAGGCTCCCTGCCGTTCACCCTCGGACACAATGGTGGCTCCCTCGGCGATCGCCTGCTGCACCTGCTCGGCCAGTCGGTCGGCGGCGGCCACCGACGACAGTGGCGCGAGCCCATCGGCAGTGGCGAGAACCTCCGAAGTGAATCTGCCGACGAAGTCGTCGTACAGGTCCTCGGCGATGATGAATCGCTTCGCTGCGTTGCAGGCCTGCCCGGTGTTTTCGAAGCGACCTTCCACCGCTGCCTTCACGGTGGCGTCGAGGTCATCGGAACTGAGCACGATGAACGGATCGGAACCGCCGAGCTCCAGCACCACCTTCTTGAGGTTGCGTCCCGCGATCTCGGCGACCGCCGCACCCGCACGCTCGGACCCGGTCAGCGACACGCCCTGGACCCGCGGGTCGGCGATCGCGTCGGCGATCTGCTCGTTGGTGGCGTAGACGTTGACGTAGGCGCCCTCCGGGTATCCGGCGTCGCTGAAGATCTGGTGCAGCGCCGCCGCCGATTCCGGACACTGCGGTGCGTGTTTGAGCACGATCGTGTTGCCCAGTGCCAGATTCGGACCCGCGAACCGGGCCACCTGGTAATAGGGGTAGTTCCACGGCATGATGCCGATCAGCACACCGATCGAGCGTCGACGGATCAGCGCGGTACCCGAGCCGTCGACCAGGTCGATGGGCTCATCGGCGAGGAACTTCTCGGCGTTGTCGGCGTAGTACTGGTAGATCGCGGCGCTGAAGTCCACCTCCCCCAGCGACTGCTCGAGTGGCTTGCCCATCTCCCGCTGGATGATCTTGGCCAGTTCGTCGCGGCGTTCGGTGTGTAACTCGGCGACTCTCGTGAGCAGTCCGGCGCGCTCGAGCGTCGTCGAGCGCCGCGACCACTCACGGTGTGCCTTCTCCGCAGCGGACAGCGCCGCCTGCATCTCCTCGTCGGTGGCGGTCGGGTATTCGCGCACCGTCTTCCCGGTGGCCGGGTCCACTACTGCGTACAGGCTCATGTCGCGTCTCCTCGGAAGGGTCGGATACCCCAGTATTACGCGTGATGAGGTGCTGCGGTTGGTAGTCACGGCCAATACTCGATCACGGGTCTCGGCGGTACCCCTGTCGAAAGCCTGAACCTCCCGACGAGATCCGGAGCCTGCAGGCACGGGAGGCATCCAACCGACCGGGCCACTTGCCCTCGACATCACCGGGACTATCCGGTTGTGAGCTCGTGCATGCGGCCGTGGGCGACGGAGACGGCAGCGGCCGAGCCGACCAGATCGCTGCCGTCGCGACTGACCAATGCCACCACGTCTCCGGGCCTGACATCCTGTGCCAGAACCACTCCGGAACGGCGCGGTGCCCCGATCATGCTGCCGCACCGCATGATCGAGAACTCTTCCGCCGGTCCGAAAGGGTGGCGATTCGCGACGGCCGCCGCGACCAGCTCACCGGTCGTCACGGCTACGACCGAGCCGGCGCCACTGTCCAGGACGACAACCGGGCCGCCGGGCGTGCGCTCCACGTGGTTCACCCGGCACACATTCACCGCAGCCCGTGCAGTGACCGATCGTCCGGCATCCACCGAAAGACGTGGCCGCGGAAAGCGGTTCCGGATACACGCGTCCTCGACGGCATCGGCGATGGCATCGCCGAGATCGGATGAGCCGACGATGTCGGTGGCGCCGCCCGCGATACCGAGATGCAATTCGGTACACAGAACGCGGTGCTCTCGATATGCATCACACATCACCGCCACTGCGGTCAGGACCTGCTCACGGATGTCGCCGACAGTCGGCACGCAGTCGCAGCGTATGCCGATGAGATCGAGACCGGGCGCGTCGACCACCCGCCGGATGGTCGCCCCCGCACAGCAGGTGTCCCGGACACCGACGATCGTCTTCTGCCGCCCCGACTCGGGCCCGGGCGCGGCGACCGAGTCGATCCGGACACCGGCGCCGACGAC
>NZ_JBFUHV010000368.1:0-3111 GCF_056402215.1 Rhodococcus sp. P4_B6
GGACCGGCTCACCGCCGAGGGGGTCGAGTTCCTGGCCACCCCGGACTCCTACTACCAGGACCCCGAACTGCGGGCCCGGATCGGCAACGTCCGCGCCCCGATCGAGGAGTTGCAGAAACGCGGCATCCTCGTCGACCGCGACGAGGACGGCTACCTGCTGCAGATCTTCACCAAACCCCTCGTCGACCGGCCCACCGTGTTCTTCGAACTCATCGAACGCCACGGCTCCCTCGGCTTCGGCATCGGCAACTTCAAAGCCCTCTTCGAAGCCATCGAACGCGAACAAGCCGCCCGCGGAAACTTCTGAGGGGTTAGCGCACTCGCGGGATCTTGCGGGTGCTGACGGCGATGCGATTCCACGCGTTGATCGTGAGCACCAGCGAGATGAGCTGGGCCAGTTCGGTCTCGTCGAAATGTTCCGCCGCCTCCTCGTACACCGAGTCCGGGACGAAGCCGTCGGTCAGCACGGTGATCGACTCGGCGAGGGCGAGCGCGGCGCGCTCCTTGTCGGTGTACAGGCCGTGCATTTCCTCCCACGCGCCGAGCAGGAACAGTTTCTGTTCGCTGATGCCGATCTTGCGGGCATCGGCGGTGTGCATGTCGATGCACCACGCGCAGTGATTGATCTGGGAGCAACGGGTGAGCACCAACTCGACGAGTTCCGGGTCGAGGCCCTGCCGGGCGGCGGCGTCGAGGGCGATCATCGCCTTGTAGACGGCGGGGGCCTTGCGTGCGAGGTCGACTCGGGTCTTGCGCTCTGTTGTGGTCATAGGAGAACAGTAAGCGCGAAATAGCCCATCTCCATGGTTCAATTCGAGCATGAAATCTTGGGCCAATTCGGGTCTGGGCCGCGACCTCCATCTCGACCTCGCCGCACCCGCCGGTGGACGGACTTCCGGGGTGCGCGCCGCTCTGGTGTCCGCGCTGCGCGAGTCGATCCGCTCGGGACGGCTCGTCGCAGGCACCACCCTCCCGCCCWCCCGCGCGCTGGCCCTCGACCTCGGCGTCGCCCGCAACACCGTCGCCGAGGCGTACTCCGAACTCGTCGCGGAGGGGTGGCTCACGGCACGGCAGGGATCGGGGACCCGGGTCGCCGATCGGGCACGCGAGACCGCCCACCGCGCGCAGACCCGCTCCGCCTCCGCACCCCGGCCCGCATGGAGCCTGCTGCCCGGTTCGCCCGACGTCGCGGAGTTTCCCCGTGCCGCCTGGATGGCGTCGGCGCGCCGGGCGCTCACCGCGGCACCCCACGACGCGTTCGGTCCGGGCGATCCGCGGGGCCGCCCCGAACTGCGCCGCGCCGTCGCCGAATACCTGGCCCGGGCACGAGGGGTCCGCACCGATCCCGATCGGATTGTGGTCAGCGCGAGTTCGGGGCATGGACTGTGGCTCCTCGCCCGCGCCGTGCAGGGACCGGTCGCCGTCGAAGGGTACGGGCTGCATTTCCATCGCGAACTGCTCGGCGACGCCGGGGCCGTCACCGTGCCCCTGCACCTCGACGCCCACGGCGCCCAGCCCCCGGACGCGACGGGTACGCGGCTGTCCGCGGCACTGCTCACCCCGGCCCACCAATTCCCCACCGGAGGTCCGCTCCACCCCAGCAGGAGAACGGCTTTCGTGGAATGGGCGCGCACGACCGGTGGGATCGTGATCGAGGACGATTACGACGGAGAGTTCCGGTACGACCGCCAACCCGTCGGCGCCCTGCAGGGTCTGGCCCCGGAACAGGTGGCGTACCTGGGCACCGTGAGCAAGACCCTGTCTCCCGCGATCCGTGTGGGGTGGATGGTGTTGCCGGAACACGTGATCGACGACGTCCTGGCGGTCAAGGGCGTGTACGAGAGGTGGGTCAGCGCGACGGACCAGCTGACCCTGGCGGACTTCATCGAACGGGGCGCGTTCGACCGGCACGTCCGCAGGATGCGCACCCTGTACCGCCGCCGGCGCGACACCCTCGTCGAGACGCTCGCCGCGCGGTCACCGCACGTGCACGTCACCGGCATCGCGGCCGGCCTGCACGCCGTCCTCGAACTTCCGGCCGGGACCGAGGCGGCCACCGTCGGCCGGGCCGCGGGCCTCGGTCTCGCGGTGGAGGGTCTGCGCACGTTCCGTCATCCGGACGGTCCCGCGGACCGGCCGGACGGGCTCGTCGTCGGCTACAGCACGCCGTCGTCCGCCCGCTTCGCCGCCACGCTCGACGCCCTGTGCCGCGCGCTGCCCACTCCGTGAGCAGAATTTCCTATGGGACTGGTCGGAATGCGTGTCGTGCGGTTACAGTCTGATCCGTGACCGAATCCGGTGTGATCGACTCAGGCGAGCTGCTGACGCGGCGCCGCCATGTCGATTTCGCACTGGTGTGTACCTCGAGGTGTCCGATCTCCTGATCGGACCCGTCCCGGCGTGATTCTCTCCACACCGGGTTCTCTCTGCACACCCACGTTTTCGAAGGATTCGTCACTCGTGACCACTGCATCCGTTTCACATCTCACGTCCGTCATCAGCGCCACCCGCGACGCCGTGTCGCAGGATTCCGCGAACGCGCACGTCGTCTTCACCGCCTCCGCGCAGGCCCACGACGCCGTCGCGAGCACCGTCTCGCTCGGCAAGTACAGCGTCGAGGTGGACGAGCCGCCCGCGCTCGGCGGTGAGCACTCCGCCGCCAATCCCGTGGAGTACTACCTCGCTTCGCTGCTTTCCTGCCAGGTGGTGACGTACCGCTTCTGGGCCGAGAAGCTCGGTGTCCGTGTCGACGACATCTCGGCACGCGCGGAGGGAGACCTCGACGTGCGCGGGTTCTTCGGCTTCGACGACGCCGTCCGCCCCGGGTTCGGAGAGGTGCGCGTCGTCGTGACACTCACCGGTCCGGAATCGCGGGAGCGCTACCTCGAACTGCAGGAAGCGGTCGACGCGCACTGCCCCGTCCTCGACCTGACCCGCAATCCGACCCCGGTCCACACCGTGGTCGAAACAGCCACCGGCGACAACTGATTCATCACATCCACTGCACCGAATCCGGAGGACTCCACTCGTGACCGAGAGCATCGATCCCACCGCCAACTGGTCGTTCGAGACCAAGCAGATCCACGCCGGGCAGACGTCCGACGCGACCAC
>NZ_JBFUHV010000369.1:0-3084 GCF_056402215.1 Rhodococcus sp. P4_B6
GTCGTAGAGTTCTGCGCGACATATCGCCACGCTGAATGCTCTCCGCGAAAAAGGGCGATGACATCACCTCCCATAACCTGAGTTGCAATGGGTGCGATCACAAAGGCCGTGACAACTAAATTGACCCAGAAGGCCGGGAGTAACCGATACGCTCGCGCGCGCACAAATGTTAGAACTGTGGGGTTCCTGTTCCAGGTCCGCAACACCAAAAATCCGCTAATCGCAAAGAACGCGTCCACTCGAAAACTGCCAACAACTTCCCTTAACCCTTCGGGCGATATATCGTGACCAGTAAGTGGAAAACTATGCCAGAGCATAACCGTTGAGGCGAGGACTAGGCGGATGGTGCTAAGCCCATTATGGCGACCATCGAAGGATTCATACAGGCTAATCTTCTTTCGATTACCCATTGAGATCCCTGATCTTCCTGGCCGGAGTGCCGGCATACAATGCGTTGGCCTCAATATCGTCAGTTACGATCGCGCCAGCAGCAACTACTGAACCGCTCGCTATTCGGACACCCGGTAGTATGACAGCCCTGGCACCGATCCAAACTCCGTCGCCAATCGACACTGGTTTCGCCAGTGCCTTTCCCGCGCGTTTCTGCGGGTCCCCAAGTTCGTGGGTGCTGGTGACAAACAGAACGCCCATTCCTACGTCGCAATTCCTGCCGATTGAGACGGGCGCTGAGGTATTGAACATGCAGCCATAGTTAATAAATGTTTTAGCACCTATTGATACTCGCCTGCTGCCAAACCACACTCCTGGTGATATCCGGCATTTCTCGAGGCTCATCCCGTACGCACTGAGCGCCCTCCAGCGAAACGGCATCGGAAAGAGAGGAGATGATACGACCGTATTTAGAATAATATCTCGTGTAAATTGAGGCCAAAGTTTAGCAATAATGTTCATCTCTATCATGATTCCTGTCGGGGGCACCGGTGGGCACGGTTGAATCCACTGGTGCCTTCTGATTCGCCGCGGGAATTGCGCTGTTCAAGTGATGCAGTGACCGGCAGAGGGCTCGATCTCGCAGTGAAGGATCCGCTGAGCATCAATATGCTCCGTCACCTGCCGCCACTGCCTTCAAAGTCTTTCCGATGATGAGAAGATCTCCCATCATCGACCAGTTCTCCACATACGAGAGGTCTAGCCGCACAGTCTCTTCCCATGACAGGTCCGAGCGTCCACTCACCTGCCACAGTCCCGTGACACCGGGCTTCACGAGCAGCCGGCGCCTAACGGTGCCGTCGTAGGCCTCCACCTCACGGCGCAGCGGCGGTCGAGGACCGACCACGCTCATCTCGCGACGGAGGACATTGATGAACTGGGGCAACTCATCGATGCTGAACTTGCGCATCAAGCGGCCGACCTTCGTAACCCGCGGGTCCTCGCGCAACTTGAACAGCACGCCGGCGCCCTCGTTTACCTTCATCAGTGAGGCAACCTGCTTGTCGGCGTCCACCACCATGCTGCGGAACTTGAGCATCGGGAACGGCTTGCCGTCTAGGCCCATCCGCTCCGACTTGTAGAAGACTGGTCCTTTGCTTGTCAGCTTGATCGCCAGTGAGACGAACAACAGAACTGGGCTGATCAAGATCAAGGCGAGTGTCGCGAACACGAAGTCGAAGGAGAGCTTCGAGAATCTCTGCGCACCGTGGTACTGCGGCTTCTCCACATGGATCAGTGGGAGGCCAGCGACGGGTCGCATCGAGAGCCTGGGTCCTGACACATCCATCATCCCGGGGGCAACCACGAGGTCGACGTGGTGCGGCTCGAGCGCCCACGCAAGATCCCGCATTCCGTCGTGACCCAAGTGCTCGGTTGCTGTAACAGCCACTGTGTCTGCCCGGCAGAACTCCAACGATTCCACGACGTCTTGCTCGTCACCGAGAACGGGAATCTCTCGCCCCTTCACAGTGATCTTGTCGCCGTGCTTACCGGTATGCCCCGGCATACACACGCCGACAACGCGGTACCCGTCAGCAGTGCCGCGGGCGAAAGATTCGGCGAGATTCCGTACCGCGCGTTCGCCACCAACGACCAAGACGGAAGTTTGGAACTCTCCGCGCGAACGCTTCCGCGCGACCACCTTGCGCCACACCCAGCGGTTCACCATCAGGGCAATCAAGCCCACGGGGAACGCGATTGCCAGGTAGAGGCGCGCCAGGTCGAGTCGAAATAGAAGGGCCAGGATCGCAATGAATCCGAACAGGCGCACCGTCGATACGAAGATCCGGCGGTACTCGTCGGGACCACTACCGATGACCCGGATTGTGCGCGTCCGGAAGATCACCAGCGTCACCAGCCACGCGACCACCAGCAGGGCCGAAACGAGTGTGTAGCTCAGGTCGTGCAGGGTCTGGCCGGTGGTCAGAACACCACTGTCGCCGAAGCGAATCCACTGGGCCAACGCGACAGCAGCGATCACCACCAGGGTGTCGGAGATCAACAGTCGCCGGATGTAGGCCGCCTGCCACTCTCGACGACTCCCGAGTCGTCCTGTCTCCGAAGAGACCGTTGTTGCGCCCGGCGTACCCGATGCGGGGCCGAGCGGAACATCGAATGCGGTCACATTCGTTGCCTTCCACCTGAGAACCAATAAGCCGGCAAGCGCTGCTGTCTTCCGACTGTTGGCGGTGAATGACGACCGCCCCCCTGTATTGCTGCCGGGATGATGATCGCACCTTCAACCTTCTTCGTTACAACTGGAGTGGCGAGAGTCACAGACGCGAGATCCCAACCGCAAGAACAGGTTCCTGTGCAGGTCACGGCTCTGTACACCGATTGAATGACACCGCCTACACCACACTGGGCGCCGCAGATAGGGTCTAAAGTCCTGGCGTATCGGGAAAGGTTCCGGTATTTTGCCGCGAATCCTACTCGAGGGTCAGATTGGGATGACACCCTGCGCGCCGCCTTCAGGCGCCTACCATTGACGGTCTGCTGTCATTTGCGTGAATGACGCTGCGGGACCGCGGCATAGGCGACCGGATTGGCCGCTCTACGATCGGCGCTGAACCATCACGATCAAAGGGAGAGTATTCACATGGACAGAGACAGCATTTGGAATACCCCATGGGG
>NZ_JBFUHV010000370.1:0-3060 GCF_056402215.1 Rhodococcus sp. P4_B6
GGCGGACTGTGGATGGTTCCCATGCTGAACACGCTGGCCGACACGGGGGACGTGGCGCGCGACGTCTGGGACGAGGGCCCGGACACGACCGTCGTGCTGTCCCGTTTCCTGCGCAGCAGGATCGTGCCGTTCGCGCAGAAGCCTTCCGTCGAGATCGAGGGCATCGAATCTGCCGGGGGAGACCAGATCGTGGCCGACGCGGAGAACCTGCTCCGCATGCTGGGAGCAGTGAAATGACTGTCAAGACTTCGTTGTCGATTCTCGGCATGGTGGTGATCGCCGTGCTGTCGTTCCTGTACATGGGCCGGGCGGGTCTGCACGTCTCCCGGTTCGACGACGTACGCACCGCCACGTTGGACGTGCCGGACACGAACGGACTCGTCGTCGGCTCCCGTGTGCTGCTCCGGGGGGTGGCGATCGGACACATCAGTGGGGTGACGGCGTCGGCCGATCACATCGAGGTCGCGTGGAACTACGAGAGTGACCGGTCGATCCCCGCCGACAGCGAGTTCCGCGTCGACAATCTGTCGGCGCTGGGCGAACCGTTCCTTGCGGTGCTGCCCTCGTCCACAGCGGGGCCGTATCTCGAGGACGGGGACACCGTCCCGGCGAACCAGGTCGTGGTGCCGACGACGTTCAAGGAGCTCTCGGAGCGCCTGACCAGGCTCCTCGAGCAGGTGGATCCCTTTCGGGTACAAGCGATCTTCGACACGATCGACGTCGCGCTTCCCGATGACTTCGCGGTCCTGAACAATCTCACGCGGGCAGGCGAACTACTCGCGGCGACGCTCACCCAGCAGTCCGACACCCTCACGACGCTGTTCGACACCCTGCAACCACTGCTGATGGACAGCGCCACCCTCCCGCAGGGTTTCCGGGATACGACACCGATCGTCGCCGAGTTCGGCAGCGGGTTCCACGACGTGCTCGGCGGAATCCGATTCGCTACCGAGAAGGGTCCGCTGCGCGACGGAATCGCAGGCGGAGCAAGTCCTTTCATCGGGGAACTGCAGACGTTCCTCGATCACACCGCCCCGGACCTGCAGGTGATCGGCGTGAATCTCCTGCCGTCGGTCCAGGCCGGGGCGGCGTCGATGCGGACCGTCGACGTGGGCCGCCTGCTCGACAACGTCATGGCGTCCACCGCATCCGGAGATGCACTGACAGTCCACCTCAGCCCGTCGGGGCGGTAGAGCCGACCGCACCCCAGACGTACTCGATCGTCCACCCCCGGAGATCGGACAGCCCAGCGAAAGGCGAACGATGCAGAAATCAATGGAACTCGTGAACTCCGGAACCGCCCCCGAGGCCGGACCCTCCGATGGTGCGGGCGATCGTGAGCGTCGAGGTGGCAGGAACGTGCCACTGCGGTCGGTGGTGGTCGGGGGCCTGGTCGCCGTTCTCGTCGTCGCACTGGCGGTGCTCGGGTGGCAACTTCGGAGCACGACCGACGAACTCGACCAACTCCACGACGCGGCGGCGAGCAGGCAGCAGGCCGAACGGATCGCCCTCGACTACGCGACCGGCGCCGCCGAAATGGACTTTCGCGACCTGCCCGCGTGGAGAACACGGCTGACGGCGGGCACCGCTCCGGAACTGTCCAACCGTCTCACCCAGGCCGCGACGTCGATGGAGCAGATCATCGCTCCGCTCCAGTGGACGTCGAGCGCACAGCCGATCTCGGCGAAAGCAGAACCGGGACCGGACGGAACCTATTCGGTCGACTRCTTCGTCAGCGTCCTGACGAAGAACAGCCAGGCACCGGACGGACTGCAGTCGACCGCGACCTACAAGATGACGGTCGACAGCGGAAACGACTGGAAGATCACCGAGATCAGCGGAATCGATTCCGCACTCGACGGGGACACGGCGCCGCGGTAGCCGGAGTTCGGGGCCCTCTGCCGGCGGCGCCGTACCGTGCGTACTCAGTCGCCGGCAGGCAGCGCGGCAGGAACAACCGAGGGGACCAGGAACGTGCGGATCTTCTCGCGGAACCGTTCCAGCGAGCCGGTGCCGCCGTTGAGTTGGCTGATACACATGATCTCGAGTTCCGAGATCCATTCGCACAGCAATGTCAGATCCAGGTCGGCGCGGAGGTCGCCGGCCTCCTGCGCTTCGCGCAGAATCGGCTCCCACAGCTCACTCGTCAGTTCGACGGCCTTGCCCGACGTGGTCAGCAGGGAGTTCGCCAGGGTCATCTCCGAGGGGGAGACGAGCAGGTGGACCATGGGGTCCCGCAGGCCGCTCTCGACGTTCTGGCAGATGCCCTCGACGAGTCGCTCCTCGATAGTGGGCCACTTCGCGATGAAGGCGCGGGCGGGCGTCATGTTCTTGCGCGCGCGCCGCGCGACCGATTCGATGATCAGACTCTCCCGGTCGGAGAAATACCGGTAGACGGTTGCGCGGGACATGTCCGCGGCGCGGGCGACGTCCTCCATCGTCGTCTTGGTGATCCCGAAGCGTTCGAAGCACGACTCCGCTGCGGTGAGGATCGTCGAGCGGACGTCGGTCGCGGGGTCGTTTCCAGTCCTTGCAGCCACCAGGAAACAGTACAACCACAATCTGCCATGAGACGCTAGACAATGAATGTCTCATGTGCCACTCTCGGTGTATGGAGCGCGAAGACAAGATCACACTCACCGAGCGACTGATCGCACACGTCGACAACAACAGCACCGACTACGCGGACGACCTGCTTCGAGTGCCGTTCTCGGTGTTCAACGACCCCGAACTCGCCGAACGCGAGCGCACGGTGGTCCGGCGGCTGCCGCACATCGTCGCCCACGTCGACGAGCTGAAGAAGGCGGGCGACTTCGTCACGACCGAGCTGATCGGCACGCCGCTACTGGTGGTCAAGCAGACGGACGGCAGCGTCAAGGCCTTCTCCAACGTCTGCAGGCACCGGGGCTCGAAGGTGGAGTTCGAGGAAGCCGGCTGCAAGCGCGTCTTCAGCTGCCCGTATCACAACTGGGCGTACGGCCGCGGTGGAGATCTGCGGGGAATGCCGCATGCAGAAGGCTTCGACGGCCACCTCACGATCATCGACACGGCCACCAACAC
>NZ_JBFUHV010000371.1:0-3060 GCF_056402215.1 Rhodococcus sp. P4_B6
GTGCTTGGACTTGCCGATGGGCCATTTGTCGACGTTGTTAATACTGAGCCGTGAGAGCAAGGCCCGCGCGTTGGGTCCACTGAAGGTGAACTCGGGGATGCCGCTGAGATTCGACGCGATGTACGCGCCGGTCTTCCACGACATCGATTCTTTCTTCCACCCGTCGCCTTCCCAGATATGGAGGCTACCTAGGATGTTCAGGTAGGTCGGCACGTCGGGGTAGGAAGGAACGTCACCGACGGACGCTGCTCCGGGGCCTTGCTGGACCGCATGGTCGACACTCATGGCGCTATTGCTCTCTTTCTGAACGCACTGACGTGATATGTGGTTCCGCTCGGGGTGCGAGCGGTCAGGACGCCGAACCGATTCGGTCGTACGGGGTGTCCTTTACCTTTTCGAGGACGGATCGCAACGGCGCGGGCGCCTGCCCCGTGATCTGCTCGACATGTCCGGACAGCAGTGCTTGGTAGCCCTGGGCCACCGCCAGATCGGCCGACACCAGCTCGTCGCTGGCCCACATGTGGCCTTCGGCGCTGGGGGGCATGTTCGGGTCGTACGTCCGCGGGAGACCGACCGAGTCGAAGAACTGCAGCCGTTCCTCCTCCGATACCGGCTTGTAGGCGATCTCTGTGCCGAAGACCTCTGAACCAAGTCGGACAATGTCGTCCATGCTCAACAGTTCAGGACCGGTGATCTCGTAGACGGCGCCATCGTGGTCGGCGGGGTCGGCGAGGATTGCGGTCGCACAGCGCGCGACGTCCACCTTGGAGACGGGCGCTAAGGAACCGTGGCCGGTGGCCATTTCGAGTACGCCGTCGCGTGCGGCAGGTGCCAGCCAGATCGCACTGACGATCTCCGCGTAGAGCGCATTGCGCAGGATCGTGTACGACAGTCCGCTCGCTCGGAGATCGAGCTCGGTCTGGTAATGGTCGATGGCTGAGAGCGCCGGGTTGCCGGGTTGTACTCCGCCGACCGATGTGTAGACGATGTGGCGTATCCCCGCCTTCTCTGCGGCGCGGATCGCATTACGGTGTTCGGTTGTCCGCCGCCCGAGATTGAGCCCACTGATGAGAAACAGGATGTCTCCGCCGTGGTACGCCTCGTCCAATAGCTCGGGCTTCTCGTAATCGCCCTTCCGCACGCTGACGTTCGGGCCGCCTGCTTCGATTGCCTCGGGCGATCGAGTCACAAGTGTCAGGTTGCACAGAGGAGCTCTTTCGAGGAGACCTTGCGTCACCCGGCGAGCCAAATCGCCCGAGGCTCCACTGATGACAATTTGGGTCACATCTTCCTCCGGTTGTAGATCACGAATCTTTGTCCATGCGGTGCGGCTTGACGGGGTCAGCATGAGCCGGAGTCGAGCGACGCACGTTGCAAGCTTCGTTGCTGGGAGTGACGTGGGCAATAGCACGAAGTTCTAGCGAACCATGTGTGAGATGCATGATCGAGCCCGCCGAACCGCGGGCGTCCAGGGCCGCCTCAGGCACTGATCCAGGGACGCTACGCAAGGTGGGTCGTATCCGGTCGAGGTGAGACGGCATTTCCCCTTCTGTGGCACCGCGCCATCGTCAGCCTCTTCGACGGCGCCTGGCGGTTCCGAAGTGGGTCTCCGCCGAGTGCCCGACACCGTCGTCGCGTTGGTATCTGCACCTCGCCTCGCATAGGAGGACATTTGCATAGCGTATGTGGGGCAGACACGCCGAACAGCTATCCGCTCCGTGCGAGGCATGTGCGCTCAGAGAGATGACCGTCTCCTTGACCGATCAGCCTCCTCGAACTCTCCGAACTCACGACGCAGCGGAGMCTTTCCGCGCAATCTACGGGTGCGAGGCAACGTGCCGTGCTAGGCCCGCAAGCATGGGATTCTGCGGCTCCATGCCATTCAAATCCTGATACGGATCTCGAGGTAATCGCCACCGCGATTCGACCTCGCAGGTGGGGGCACCGCGCCGTGTTCAGCTCGGGATTGGGTCATGGGAGGCGAGTGGATCCAATCGATTCGGACTGTGTGACGTGCGGCAAGACATCTACGCCAGCCTCGAAGGTCTACTCAGGGAGACCGACCTTTATGAATTCGCTATCCGGGGCTGCCTCAGGCCGGTGCCGATCTCCGAACCAATCGATGGCTGACAACAAGAGACCCCAACTGCTGAACCCTGACGCGCCGCCGGTGAGGTCCCACTGCCGCCAGTCGCCCAAGGCTGCGGCAGGCGAAGCCGCGCCGAGTCGGCAGACGAACGGCGGGGCCTCCGCACCAACCACGTGAGCCCGGAATCGGTGCGCGGCCAGCCTATCCGCGGCGAGCCGCCACCGCGACCATTAGGTTAAACCTTTGACTTCCTGCTGCGTCACACGCCTACTTCAGGAATGGTCCTTACGATTCGGATCCGCACGAACACCACCGGGGTGATTCCTCATCGACGGAGGTGTGCACGCCACCCCGAATAGCAACCACTCCAAAGATCACCGCATCACCTAGCAGGACGGTGACCGTCGCACCGAGGACAGCGTTGTCGTAAGCGTCTCCCAACAAAACACCCATAGGGACTGCAACGGCGCTCGCGACCACACACGCATTCCACAGCCAGCGATAACGCCTCACGCACGGACTGTAACTGAAGGGATCCCCTAGTTGGAGCCCTGGTCGTTGTGGCGTGCGTCGCAGGAACTCTCGAAGGGTCGTGCAGGGTTTCTACGCCCGCTATGCGGTGTTGATGCGTCGCGACATGATTGCCGATACCCGGCGCCTCGATGGTCTACTCGCCAAGAACCAGAAGCGGATAACCCGTGGAGGCCGGGGTGGATGACGCTCACACTTCGCCTGCGCCGCCATCGTGGTTAGCTGCATCGTATTCTGCACGTGCGCAATTGATTTGGTCTGATCGCGCATATCCCCACTCGATCAGGTTCATCACTAGGTCGGACAGACTCCGACCTAGTGGCGTGAGGTCATACACCACGTGCTTCCGCGCGTCGGCGACCACGGTCCGGCTTAGTAGTCCATCGCGTTCGAGCATCCGAAGATTGTGAGTAAGTATTTTCTGCGACAACGGGTGTGAC
>NZ_JBFUHV010000372.1:0-3058 GCF_056402215.1 Rhodococcus sp. P4_B6
CCATCTGGCAAGTGGAGACCGCTCACGACGGGTTCCGGGCAAACATGGATCTGCTTCGTACACACGGCACCGCTCTGATGACGTCGTACCACGCCCACTGCTATTGGTCCCAGCAGAGCCCCGACCACGAGGTACCCGTGACGTGGGAGATCCTGCTACCCCCGCCTGTCCACGTAACTGGTCCAGCAGAGTAGTCAGAATCTGTTATCTATCAAGAATTTCACACGAAGGTTCAAAAGTGAGCTGCCGACGCCGAGAACTCGGCAATGTCGACCGAGAGGTCTATCCAGGTGCGCCTGCTCGTTCTTGTTCGCGGCCATAGTTGGTGGCCGGCCGCAGACACGGCCACCCGGGACCGACCACGGATGATCCGGCGTTCGCTCTGCTCGACTCGTTCGACGACTCCATCGACACGACGTGCCAGAACGAGATAGTTTCCCGGTCGTYTCGATGGACTCCGAAGGCCCGCAGGTCAGCGGCGGAAGTTCGACTGCTCGTCGGTCTGCATCGCCACAACCGCGGCGAACGCGGTCACCAACAACATCATCAGCAACAGCACATTCACGGTGTCTCCCCCTCGTTTCTAGCGTGCGACCGACGAGCCGACCGGACGGCGGTCGGCGAACATGGCCTCGATCCTCGACTTGATCTCCGCGGTGCTCATCGACCCACCACCGCGGGGCGGGCGTGCGGCGATCGGGGTAGTCCGGAGGGTCGAGGCTGTCGGCACTGCGTCCTCTTTCGTCGAAGGTCACCGGCGACGAGAACAGTCAGGGCATGATGCCTGTGTTTCCCCGTCACCGATGATGTGAGCTGCTTCACATTGACTGGCTCATGAAGTTGTACACCATAACGGAGAACTGCGCCAATCCACCTGTCCGTCAGTATCTTCGGCAACTGCCGACTACTTGCCGGTAGGTACGTCCGGCGGGGCCAGACGGTCGACGCCGAGGAAGAAGTCCAGCAAGATCAGCGCCTCGGCGGGGGTACCGCCGCCGCACCGGATCGAGCCCCACCACCTGCGCCAGCTGCTCCGCCGAGATCGGGGCGTCGGCCAGAACGCCGCCGCGGTCCGCAGCACCCACTCCCCCTCCTCCGACGCGGACAACTCGACCAATGCCATGTCGCCCCGTTCCCACTCGGACCTGCACGACCGCCAGACGCCCCCACTGCCTCCCGGTACGGGGCGGTCGGTGTTCACTCCCGGTATGCCGAATCGGCGAAATGAACGTGCGCCTGCCTGTCGGTTCAGCTCGCGTGCGCGTGCCGACGTTCGGGGAGCTGGGTCAGTCGCTGCTCCCGTTCGTCGAACCGGACGGCGTCCGGGGTGCGCCGACGGGGCGGGGATCGCTCAGATCCTCACCGACCTCGCATCCCTGCCCATCAGCGAGATGCGCGAGCACCACCAGACGCGAACTCGCCCACAGGCCCACCCCAGACCCCGCCCACCGCATCCCCATCCGCCTCAACGACAACCGAATACACTCGCACTCACACCGACGCCCTCGACACCGAACAACCCGAATGGCAAGTTCAGTCGGGGGTGAAGAACGGCTCTATCGACATGAAGATCCACGCCACCATTGCCGCCATCAGCACGAACGCGCACTACCAACGGCACAGCGAACTACCGGGCGGGCCGCCACGAAACCGTCACCAATCCGAACACCACAACCAGCACCGCCCGTGCCGCCCAACTCACCCAATACCCGGCCGGCGGCGGATCCGACCCGAACGACGTAAACGAACCATGCGGATACACCCGAGGTCGCGGAACAACGAAAAAAGTGCTGCCACACCATCACCGCCGGCACATAACAGAAGAACCCACCAGCAGACCCACGCACACCCCCAGCGAAATCCGCCAACCCCGCCCCGACCCCGCCGGTGGTGGTTACCTCATCCACACCCACCATCATCGGCCGTGCCGACCTCCGGACCGGGTTCAGATGTGTTTGGGCGGTGCAGATTCAGCCGTTGAGGTTGCCCACAAGTCCGACCCGAAATCTCCGTACAGCCCTCGGGTCAGGCCTCCGGTGCTACGCGGCCGCCCTCACCGTCATATCGACGTGGAGTCCAGCGGCCGAGACCATGTTGACCAAAGCATCCAGACTGAACAGGTCGATCTTGCCGCGAATCAGATCCGACACCCGCGGCTGCGTCACACCAAGCCGGGCGGCCGCGTTTTTCTGGGTCCATCCTTCGGTCTCGATRCGCCGAGACAGCGCGATCAGCAGATTCGACCGCAGTCGCATGTTCTCCGCCTCCTGCGGAGTGTCCTCGATGGCATCCCATACGCTGCCATAGATTTCATCGCTCATCACCGCTCACCATTCCTGTCGTCCGCTATCACCTGCTGGTACCGCTTCGTCGCGAGAGCCAAGTCCGCCGCCGACGTTTTCTGAGTCTTCTTCTGGAAGCAGTGCAGGAAACCCACCCGGTCTGCGAATTTCGCCACGTAGATGACGCGGAAAGCTCCCGATCGATCGCGTACCCGTATCTCCTGCACACCAGAACCCACACTCACCATCGGTTTCCAGTCCGTCGGCGCGAGCCCCTGCTGAACGCGGTCGAGTTGATAACCGCACCGACGACGAACCGCAGCGGGGAATCCACGAAGATCCTCCAGCGCGGACCCAGGAACTGGATCTTCTTCCACCACCAATATACAAGATTTTGTATGACTCGGCACCCGGCCAAGCCATTAAACCCGTCACCTCTGCAATGAACCCGCACCGAAGACCGGCGATACCGACTCGGGAGAAAGCCACGTCGGATCGACGGTGACGTAGCGGTCGGACGACACTCTCGGACCATCGACCAAGGCGCCGTACGGCAGCACCCCGGCCACACCGGAGGACATCAACACCAACTCCTCACGCACACCGGTCGCGATCGTGCGGGAGCGGCCCTGCTCCTCCGACATCGGGTACCAGGCGTACAGGAACTCGAACCACTGCCGATCCGACACCGCCCTCGAGGACAGGCGCCGCAGCGTCTCGGTGAACTCGCCTGATCACAGGCCTTGACGCACCAGATGCCATTCACGCAACAGGGG
>NZ_JBFUHV010000373.1:0-2978 GCF_056402215.1 Rhodococcus sp. P4_B6
CCGCGGGCCCAGCGTCTGCGGCTACTCGAACGGTGTCCGGAAGGGCCGGGAACGTTACGCCGACCACCCCCAGATCTAATGTGACGCCCGTCACTGACGCAGCGGCCGCGTGCCACCGTCGGAGCTATTGAGGCGGGTCGGGGTCGATGTACCGCAGCAGGGTGTGGGCATTGAGCAGTCAGGTCACCCTTTGCGGCACACCGGCCGACCGCAAACCAACCGCGGCGGATCCACCCACGGCGACTGTCGTCGCGACAGGACCGCGACCTTGACCCCAGCGGCCCGGAACCGTCATCCAGCGCGCGGGTCGGGCGGAAGGCCTGCTACGCGGTGTGACCATAGGGTGCGCCTCCTCCACCCCTGTGGTGGTTATCAGTTCACCCGTGCAGGAACGAGAGTGGAAGGGTGGTCCGCCGGGTCACGTTCGGAGCCTTCGAAGGGACTTAGCCATGTCCGACACCGACATACTCATGGTCATCTATGCGATCAAGCCGAACGGTGATCTGCAGTGGTACCGCCACGACGGGTGGCAGGACGGTAGCGGAGCCTAGACTGCGGGTGGCGGCGGCGTGACGGTGAATTCCGGCTGGGACATCTACTCGAAGGTGCTCTGCGCCTTTGACGGCGTCATGTACGGAATCAAGCCGAACGGCGACATGCACTGGTTTCGACACGAGGGGTGGCGAGAAGGCACCAACGACTGGGCCGGAGGCCCTGCCGGGATCAAGGTCGGCACCGGATGGCAGTCGTACGCGACCGTTCTGCACGGCCCTGGTGTGATCTACGCGATCACACCGAACGGCGACATGCGGTGGTAGCGCCACGACGGGTATGAGACCGGTAGCCAGGATTGGACGGCCGGCGGTGGAGGTATCCGCGTCGGAACGGGTTGGAACTCGTATTCCGCTGTCTTTTTCGGCTCCAGCATGCACGTCGGTGGTTACGAGGAGCCCGACCTCCCGCGAATGCTCTACGCCGTCAAGCCGAACGGCGACCTGCAGTGGTATCGCCACGACGGGTGGCAGAACGGAGGTCAGGAGTGGACCGCGGGCGGCGGTGGGAAGAATGTTGCTACCGTTTGGACCTACCCACAATCCTTCGGCGGATATTTCGGCGTGCTGTATGGAATTAGGCCGAACGGCGACATGCAGTGGTATCGCCACGACGGTTTCAGGGACGGCAGTCCCCTGTGGACTGCGGGTGGGGGCGGCAAGACCGTCGGTACCGGCTGGAATTCCTACACGAAGGTGTTCAGCTGACGTCACAGGCGGGGGCTGATCACCTCGGCCCAGCCGACGAGGCGGTGCAGGGAATCGTCGGAATCGCCGTGAACCAACAATCGACATGCTCGAAAAGCGGCGACTCGGGTGTCGCTCCGTGTCACTCATGGTTCATGCGGGGTGACTGCTGTAGGAAACCTTCCGCAGCGTCTCGATTGAAAAAGCCAGGTGAGTACACTTTTTACTACAGAGAACCGCGCAGCGCCTCGACCACGAATTTCGTGCAATTGAGGCCGGGAAAGTCCGTGACGAGCCCGCGCCGGGAAGCTCGGTAACAGCACAGCCGATGATGCGAAGTTGATCTTGTGCGAACACTGATGCTGATCGGAGCAGCCCTCGGACTCGGTGCGGGCCTGGTGTGTACGAGCCTGTTCGCTTGGTGGCTGTCATACCCGGCGCACTTCTACATCGGCAGATACGAACCGCTCGGCGCCGACGAGACCACCGGGAGGATGGAATCGGTGAACCCTATCCCGTTTCTCGCGGCCGGCTTGATCATCAGCGCGGTCCTCGGCGCGATCTCCGGTTTCGTTACCGCACGCCGCGGGTGGCGGCTGATGCAATCCATCGACTGATCAACGGCGCATGGAGGGCAGGGCGGGCGCTGGACCGACCCGGCCTGCGCGGGCTGCGGATCTGGCGGTCAGCTGGTTCAAGAGTGCGGGCCGCAACTCGTATCTGTTCACGGTGGCGCACCTACCTTTTCGATGCGGCCCGGCGGGGGCCACACCCAGCCACCGCTGGTTGCGCATGACTCGGTGGTCCTACCGTCTACCGCCCACGGCCACACACGACGCAAAAGGTAGCGGGTCGTCCGGGTGTTTGCGTCGGTAGAAAGCCGCCGCAGCAGAGGCGAAGGACCCCGTGCAACGCGCATTCGCCGGTCTCGGCCGACTCGAACTCCTGAACAGCGGCCAGGGGGAGCGAGTAAGTCCACCATGCAATTCGGGCTCGCACGGTCGGGTGGCGGCTGTTGGATTGGCGCTCAACAAGACGGACGCGGAGCAAACATCGGCGCGTTGCGCGTTGTCGCGGGAATAGACGAGGTTCTCGAATCGGTGCATTACGTACATCTGGTGTTGCACGGAGTATGAGCGTTCCACGCTGAGAGAGCGCTGAGAACTGAGATTTGGCGGAGAACACCTCCGCCCCTATCATGCATGCCGTTGCCCACGAGTGGAATTCACCGTGCGCGGCGGTTCGCTGTAACCGTGCGGTGGCACGTCGGTCCCCGCCCTGCCACTCCTCAGCGTGGTGGCGCGGGGGTCTCGAGTGCCGATCGTGTGACGAAGGGCGTTGCACACACGTCGAGGTTGATGGCGACCCTACAATTCGGCCGTGGATCGACGCCAATTCTTGACTCTCGCCGCGGCAACCGTCGTCGGCGCCGCCGGGTGCAGCATCAGCAGCGCAGAAACCCCGGGTACCGCCGTGCCCGACCCCACCGATCCGGGCATTCCTTCGACGCCGGCGGCGTCCCCTGCGCCGGCGGTACTTCCACCACCGCCACCCGCATCCCGCATCCCGTATCCCGTCGCCCGGCGGCGGCGCCTTGACCGCGTTGCCCGGCAACGGCGACCTCCTCGCGCTCACCGTCGACGACGGCGTCAACAGCGACGTCGTCCGGCTCTACACCCAGTTCGCGAAGGACACCGGGGTCCGWCTCACCTACTTCGTCAACGGCCAATACGACTCGTG
>NZ_JBFUHV010000374.1:0-2969 GCF_056402215.1 Rhodococcus sp. P4_B6
GGGCAGAACTACCCAGGCGGCTCCGAGGAGGAGTTGGAACAGGCCCGCGCCATGGTTTCCGACGTGGGACGTAAGTGCATCAGCATCGTCGCGGATGTTCGCGATGACGAAGCTATGGTGGACGCTGCGCGACAGACGATCGATGAACTCGGACAAATCGTTCACCTGCTGAACAGTGCAGGTATCATCCTGAAATTCGGCAAGCTGGCAGACATCTCGCCCGAACAGTGGCGTACGGTCATTGATACCAACCTGACCGGCGTCTTCAACGTGTGTCGCGCCGCCCTGCCGCACATGGTCGCGAAGCGCAAAGGCAACATCGTGATCACCTCGTCCACCGCAGGCCGCGCCGCCTACCCCCACATCTCGGACTGCGGCGCCTCGAAGTGGGCAGGATCGGACTGATGAAGACCCTAGCAATGGAATACGGCGAATACGGTATACGCGCCAATTGTGTGGCCMCGACGAATGTCACTCCGGTGACCTTCCCTCGATGAACAACAACGAGGAAGCCTACAAACTCTTCTGCCCGGACATCGAGAACCCGAAGCGCGAGCAGATGATCGAACGAATGAAAACCATGCATCCGCTCGACGTCGCAGGTGTGGACTGCCAGGACGTCTCCAACGCCTACCGGCACCTCCTGTCAGACGACGCTCGCATGGTCACCGGCGAAGTGTTGCACGTTTCTGCCGGGCTCTCGCCAACAACATTGCGTGAACCCTGGGGAGTACAAACCGCAAGAAACCGAACGGGTAACACCGAACGGCTCCGCGGCAACAATATCTATTCTACGACAACAGATCACGAGAAGACCGACCTGCGAGTCGATCGGACGGGGAGATAGAGAATGCATGACCTGACAGGCAAAGTCGCTCTGGTCACCGGGGCGGCCCGAGGGCAGGGCCGTTCGCACGCCACCTTCCTCGCTGAGTCGGGCGCGGACGTCATCGTGCTCGACATCTGCAGACAGGTTGCAACCGTGCCATATCCGACGTCGACGGCAGAGGACCTCGACGAAACGGTCGGTCTTGTGGAGAAGTACGGACAGCGTGCTTACCGCCTCGAATGCGATGTGCGCGATCCGTCCGCGGTTGCGGAGGGTGTCGAGAGGGCGGTACGCGATCTGGGGCGACTGGACATCGCGGTGCTCAATGCCGGCGTATGCGAAATCACCGCGGCAGAATCGATCACGCCCGAGCAGTGGAACACCGTGGTGGGCACAAACTTGTCCGGCGCGTTCTTCTCGGCGCAGGCCGCCTCGAAGCATATTGTCGATGGTGGACGCGGTGGATCGATGGTATTCATAGGTTCGGCCAGTACCCTTACTCCCGTTGAGTCGATGGTGCACTACATCGCCTCGAAGCACGGTGTTGTCGGTGTAGCAAAGTCTTTGGCCAAAGAACTGGCACGCCATCAGATTCGGGTGAACGTCATCCACCCGACCAATTGCGATACCCCGATGATCCAGAACTCGATGATCTACGATCTCTTCGCGCCGGACGTGGATCAACCCACGCGCCACAGCGTCGAACCCGTGTTCCAGACACTCGCTGCACTCGATACACCGTGGGTGGACCCGGCCGACATCTCCCGCGCCGTCCTGTACTTGGTAGGGGAGAGTGGCCGATTCGTCACCGGAACCCAGCTGGAGGTTACCGCTGGATATCCGCTTCTGTAGTTTTGCGCACCTGTTGTGCACCGTCTTCGGTGGTCAGGAAGCTGCGATGGTTCGCCACCCCAGGTTCGATTCGAACCCGCGCTCGAGGGCGTTGTTCGCTCGATGCGGGCTGATAGGAAGGTATGCCGTGTCAGAGATCGTCCCCGCCGAGTTGTTGTCCAGCGAGACACCGGTTGCGTTTTACGGTTACGCGCGAGCCAAGGAAGGAACACGCCACATCCTGATGGAGCGGATGCTCTCCCTGGGAGACCCGAGTCGCGCCGAGCCCGGCATCCTTGTGTACGAGATCCATCATGATGCATCCAGGCCCGACAGCATCGCATTCTACGAGCTCTACGCTAACGGTGCCGCAATCCGTGAGCACCTCGAAAAACCCTACATGAAAGCATTTTTCGCCGATAGTACGACATTGCTGCAGTCGAACCTCGAAATCATCCCTCTCCAGCCCATCCGCTCCGTGGCAGCAATCTCGACTGACTGCCCCGGTTGACCCTACGTCCCTGTCCTATGAGTCTTCTGACGGCCGTGCTGGTGCAGAAGGTAGAATCGGACCCTCCGTGCGAGGGGTATCCCGTTCCCCCACTCGGCATCGCGCCGCAAACCTAGAAGGCCTCCCAAATGCCGTTGCTCATCATTCATGCTGTCATTGCATGTGTCAGTCTGATCACACCCCGCCGCGCCACCGAATCGATCCAAAGAATCTTTACAAATATCGCTCTTGCACGAGCCAATGCAAGATATTTAGCCGTGGCAGCGAGCGGCACACAACACGAGCCGTCTAGCCGTCAGTCATTCACCGATGCCCCGGCCGAGGCGAACCGCGCAACCTCCTAGCCCAAGCATTCCGGGCCGCAGCCTCCGCCCGACCCTCCGTCGAATTCGCGGAGACAACTTCGGGGTCCAGCGGGCTTACACGCTCAACAACCACTGTCAAACTACTTCAACCAATGTCGGGCTAGCGCTCCACGCGTGGGGATCCAGGCAATGAACCGGTGACAGTGCTTCAGCGACCGCCGAGACCAGACCGTCCGATTCCGGGCGATCAACACATCCGCCCCGTTCCCCGAGACTCCCCGTCGACGGCATCTCGGGGATTCAACCAAGTCGGATCAACCCGTGACTCGAGAAGGAGTCGGCATGACCCTCAATGGGGCTCGCTCGATGGCGTCCATGACGCCGTATCAAATAGCGATCGTTCTAGTATGCTCGCTCGTCAACCTGCTCGACGGCTACGATTTGTTCATCATGGGGTACGCCCTTCCCAACCTCCCCGAGGGGTACGCAACAG
>NZ_JBFUHV010000375.1:0-2949 GCF_056402215.1 Rhodococcus sp. P4_B6
GACCAGTACGGCGAGCCCACCGAGAATGTAGGTGGACCGGCTGGATTCCGGCTGCGGGTTGTACTTGTTCTTCGAGCTCACGTGGATGCAGTCCTTCGACGTCGGATCGATTTACCGAATGCTTACTCTGCCACCGTCTGCTGAGGGGTCACTGAGAAAGTGGTGCGGGAGCGGAGCCCCAGCGCGGACGGGGAACGGGGGAACACGATCAGCCACACCGCCAGTGCGAGGAAGCCCACATCCCGGAGGATTTCCTTGGTGTAGTCCCAGCCGTTCACGTCGGCCGCACCGCCGCCGCCGAAGCATCCGCAGTCGATGGACAGCCCGCGCGCCCACACCGAGACGATCACGCCGATGAGGACGAGCAGGAGCACCGCGGACACCGAGGCCGTGGCGCGGACGGCGAGCCCGATCAGCAGGAGCAGACCGAGGGCGATCTCGAAGAACGGCAGCGTGTTGGCGACCGGCCGGACGAGGTCTTCGGGCAGTAGCTGGTACGCCCGGACCGCGATGATCGTCTGGGCGGGGTCGGCGACCTTGAGTGCGCCGGAGACCAGCCAGACGGCAGCGAGTGACAGCCGGGCGAGCAGGGAGACGACCTTGATCCACACCCGGACGAGCGTACCGAAGACGCCGGTCAGACCGCCTCGACCGACACCTTGGGCGCCGGCTTGTTCGGGACCAGCAGCCAGCCGATGGCGGCGAGGAGCATGACCCCTCCGGTGACCCCGAATGCGACCGCGTACGACAGGTGCTGAGCGAGCAGACCCGCGCCGACCGGGCCGAGGACCCCGCCGACGTCGGCGACCATCTGGAACGCGGCCAGCACGGGGCCGCCGCGGGATTTCGCGCCCACGACGTCGGCGACCGCGGCCTGCTGCGCGGGGCTCATCACTCCGGATCCGATGCCCGCGATGCCGGACAGCACCAGGAACACCAGCAGGTTCTCGCTGAGTCCCATTCCGACGGTGCTGGCGCCGCACACCAGCAGTCCGAGCAGGACGAACACCTTCCGGCCGTAGACGTCCGACAACCGCCCGGACACGATGAGGACGAGCGCATTGCCGACGGCGAACACGGTGAGGGCGATACCGGCGAGGGCGGCTTCGCGGTGCAGCGCCTCGACGACGAACAGCGGCACCATCGCCACCCGCACTCCGAAGATCACACCACCAAATGCGAAGTTGGAGCCGAGCGCCGCCCGGTAGACGGGCTGCCCGAGTGCTTCCCGCAGCGTCATGGTGGCACCGGCGGCAGTGGCGTCGGGTGCCGTCAGGTGCGAACCCCGCAGGCTCACGAACACGACAGCGGCCGCGACGACGAGGGCGATCGCGTAAATCACGAACGGAACCCGGAGCCCGAATCCGACGAGCAACCCGCCGACCAGGGGTCCGGAGATCGATCCCATCAGGAAGCTGGTCGCGTAGAGCCCGGACACGCGGCCGCGGCTGTCCACCGGTGCGATGCGGATCACCAGGCCCATCGCCGACACCGTGAACATCGTCGAGCCGATGCCCCCGAGTGCGCGGAAGACGAGCAACTGCCAGTAGTCCCCCGCGACCGCGCAGGCGGCGGTCGAGGCCGCGACGATCAGGAGCCCGGTGATGTAGACGGGCCGCTCCCCCAGCTTCTGCACGAGCCGGCCGCTCACCGGGGCGAAGATCAGACGCATGAACGCGAACGACGAGATCACGACGGTGGCCGCCGTCACGCTCACGTCGAAGCTGCGGGCGAACTGCGGGAGAGCGGGTGCGACGATCCCGAATCCGAGTGCGATGACGAAGCTGGCCGAGACCAGCACCCAGATTTCCGAAGGGAGCCGCGGGCTGCGCCCGGCGGGCAGCCCGGCTGCGCGAGTGTTCATAGTTGAATCCGATGGTAGGTGCCCCCGCTTCCGCGACGGCACCTACCCCGCCGAACACCTACTTCAGGACGTCGGCCACCAGTTCCTTGGCCGCCGCCTGCACCTGCGCGAGATGATCCGGGCCCTGGAACGATTCGGCATAGATCTTGTAGACGTCCTCGGTGCCCGACGGCCGCGCCGCGAACCACGCCGATGCGGTGGTGACCTTCAGCCCGCCGAGGGCCGCCCCGTTGCCCGGGGCGCTCGTCAGCGTCGCGGTGATCGGCTCCCCCGCCAGTTCGGTGGCCGACACCTGTTCGGGCGACAGTTTCGCCAGCACCRCCTTCTGCTCCCGGGTGGCGGGGGCGTCGATGCGGGCGTAGGCGGGGCTGCCGAACTGCTCGGTCAGTTCCCGGTACCGGACCGACGGTGTCTTTCCCGTCACCGCCGTCATCTCCGAGGCCAGCAGGGCCAGGATGATCCCGTCCTTGTCCGTGGTCCACACCCCGCCGTCGTGGCGCAGGAACGACGCACCCGCACTCTCCTCGCCGCCGAAACCGAGCGAACCCTCGAGCAGCCCGGGGACGAACCACTTGAAACCCACCGGGACCTCGAGGAGTTCACGGCCGAGGCTTCCGACCACCCGGTCGATCATCGACGAACTGACCAGCGTCTTGCCCACCTTCACACCCGAGCTCCACCCTTGTCGGTGCGAGAACAGGTAGTCGATGGCGACCGCGAGGTAGTGGTTGGGATTCATCAGTCCCGCATCGGGAGTGACGATTCCGTGCCGGTCCGCATCGGCGTCGTTGCCGGTGGAGATGTCGAACCGGTCCCGGGCTCCGATCAGCGAGGCCATGGCGTTCGGCGACGAGCAGTCCATGCGGATCTTGCCGTCGGTGTCGAGGGTCATGAACCGCCACGTGGCGTCGACGAGCGGGTTGACGACCTCGAGGTCGAGGCGGTGGATGTCGGCGATCGCACCCCAGTAGTCGACGCTCGCGCCGCCCAGCGGGTCGGCGCCGATCCGCACCCCGGCGCTGCGGATGGCGTCGAGGTCGAGAACGCTCGGTAGGTCGTCGATGTAGAAGCGGAGGAAGTCGTAC
>NZ_JBFUHV010000376.1:0-2888 GCF_056402215.1 Rhodococcus sp. P4_B6
GGAGGAGGTCGAGAGCCGGAAGACGCCGGGGCATTGGGAGGGCGACCTCATCATCGGTCTGACCCGCTCCGCGATCGGCACACTGGTCGAGCGCACCAGCAGATTCACGATGTTACTGCACCTGCCGCGCCGACCGGGTTATGGGGCTGCGGCGAGGGTGAAGAACGGGCCGGCGCTGTCCGGATATGGTTCCGAGTCCGTTCGTGATGCTCTGGCCGCGACGCTGACACCGTTGCCCGAGCACCTCCGCAGATCCGTGACATGGGACCGCGGAAAGGAACTCGCGCGTCATGCCGAGCTCACGGCATCAACGGGTATCCGAGTCTACTTTTGCGATCCGTACAGTCCATGGCAGCGCGGAACGAACGAGAACACCAATGGTCTGCTGCGGCAGTACTTTCCGAAGGGAACTGATCTGGCCCGATACAACTTCCGTGAACTTCAGGCGGTCGCCGATGCGCTCAACAACCGCCCCCGGAAAGTGCACGGTTGGAGAACTCCAGCGGAAGTGTTTGCCGAACAGGTACACTCGTCCTCACGGCACGGTGTTGCGACGACCGGTTGAATCCGCCCTGGCTCCCCGCATCGCTGTGATGCACCAAACCCGTTGATGTGAAACGGATGTCGGTTCTCCTGCGGGTGAACAACGCCTGCTCGAGCACTCCGGTGACCAACACGGTGGTCTTGGATGTCATCACCTGCCACCCGAGGATCCGGCGGGAGAACACGTCGACACAGAACGCCGTGTACACGAATCCGGTGAGTGTCCAGACGTACGTAAAGTCCGCGACCCACCACTGATCGGGACGGTGCGGGGTGCCCCATTTCCTGTTGATCAGATCCGGGTGCCGTGGCGCCCGCTCGTCGCGCTCGGTGGTGGTCGTGCGGCGTTTGCCGCGTACCACCCCGCGGATCCCGCAGATCTTCATCAGGCGAGCCACCTGATCGCGCCCGATGTCGTGGCCGGCGTGTTTCATCGCCCACCAGATCTTGCGGGCACCGTAGAGGCGCTTGTTGGCCACGTACACCGTGTGCACGGCGTTGGCGGCGTACGCCTCGCCCAGGTCGTTGTCCGAGATGGGTCCGCGCTGCTTGGCCTTGTAGTAGGTGGACGGGGCGATGCTGATGCCGTGCTCGGTGAGCACTGCACAGATCGGGTCGACCCCGAAACGGGAACGGTAGGCGTCGATGTAGTCGACGATCACCGCAGTCGGCGGTCGACCTCCGCCGCCGCGAAAAACGCGCTCGCGGTCTTCAAAATCTCGTTGGCTCTGCGTAATTCGGCTACTTCTCGGCGAAGTCTGGCGACCTCGGCCGACACGTCAGGTGCCGAAGACGATGCGCCGGGGGCCTGGCGGCTCTCCTCCCGCTCGATCCAGTTCCTCAGCGTGGCCGGCGCGATGTCGAGCAGCTCGCCGACATGTCGACGGGCTGCGACCTTCGAGCCTCCGTGCTCGTCGATCCGGTCCCGATACATCCGGACGGCGCGATCCTGGGTCTCGGCGTCGTACTTCTTCGGTGCAGGCATACCAGCATTCTCCTTGTTAGATCAGGAGTCTCCACCTCGTCCAGGACGGTTCAGTGCCGCATCGGCGCAGGTGCCGACAAATTCTCGGCCAGGCTCCGCCACGACTGTGCGGTCACCGCCGCTTTGCCGCCCGTGCGCTCGCATCGGAGCGATACCCTGGAGCGAGGAGATTCGGCGGAAGGACACAATGTGGGGCAACAACGACCCGTCGCCGCACCGCGCGTAGCCGCCGTGTGATCGCCCGGGGCTGCACTCCGAGTAACCGATGTACGAGCCGACCGACCTGGTCGAATCCGCAGAACGAACCCGCACAGCGCTGGCCACCGTCGTGGCACGGTTTTCGGACGCGTGGGGGTCCGGGTCCCCGCCTGACCTGTCCGGATTCCTACCCCGCGAACCGGCAGAACGACGTTCGATACTGATCGAACTGATCAAGATCGACCTCGAATACCGCTGGCTTCGCTACGACTTCCCCAAACGACTGACCGAGTACCGAGCGGAGTTCCCGGAACTGCAGGACGGACCGTTTCCCGCCGAGTTGATCTACGAGGAATTTCACGCCCGGCGCCGCAGTACGCCCGAAGCCGATGCGGCGACGATGGCCGTCGAGGCTGCCACCATGGCGGGCGGCCGCGGGTCCGAGGAGTTCACGGATGACTACTGCAGCACGATGATCGCTCGACCGCGGGCACAGGTTGTTCTCGGCAACATCGACGTCGGCGACCGCGTCGACGACTTCGACCTGCTGATGAGGATCGGGTCCGGCGCCTTCGCCCAGGTGTATCTTGCGCGGCAACAATCGATGCAGCGGCTCGTCGCGGTCAAGATTTCCCACAACCACGGCATCGAGCCGCAGACCCTCGCGCAGTTGGATCACGACTACATCGTGCGCATCTACGACCAGCGACTGATCGCCGACGGCGAGCTGAAGTTGCTCTACATGCAGTATCTACCGGGGGGAACGCTGCTCGACGTGGTGCATCTACTGCGCTCGACACCCGCGGAACACCGGAGTGGGCAACTGCTGCTCGATGCCGTCGACGGCGTCCTTGCCGCCAAGGGTGAGGTGCGGCCCACCGAATCCGCTGTTCGAACACGGATCGCCTCCTTGACGTGGCCGGAGACCGTCGCCTGGCTGGGCTGCCGCCTCGCGGACGCGCTTCAGCACGCCTCCGAGCGAGGGGTGCTGCATCGGGACATCAAACCGGCGAACGTGTTGCTGAGTGCCGAGGGGATTCCGAAGCTGGCCGACTTCAACGTCAGCTCCAGCCAACGCATCAAGGGCACCAGCCCGCTGGCGTACTTCGGCGGCTCGCTGGCCTACATGTCGCCCGAGCAGCTCGAAGCCTGCCACCCGGGC
>NZ_JBFUHV010000377.1:0-2866 GCF_056402215.1 Rhodococcus sp. P4_B6
GGACATGGATACTCCTTGCAATCATCGGACACTCATACATTTGTAACGGATCTTCATACTTGCTTCGATCATCCAGAGCCGGACCGACGCTGGCGATCTCATCGACGTCCACAAGCAGGCATCAAGACCCGATCTTTTTCGGGCCCGATCCCAGCCTTCGTCTAAGGGTTCCAACAGTGGGTGGTGTCGATAGGTCACCATGCGCAAAGGGGCGCTGACCTCAAGTCCCGCGGTGCTCAGGTCGCGGCACTGAACCCACCTGCGTCGAACGACGCCTGAACTCGCTCCACGGCGCTGGTGGCCGATAGTGCTGTCGTTGCCACCAGCAATGTGAGACCTGTCCCGCCGGCCTGACGACTACTTCCGGTCGAATCCCTGTGCAGCAAGGTACTCGTTGTACTTGATGAAGGCAGGCTGCATGGCCGGCAGCAACTGGAGGAGCTTGCCCACCGGTCCCTTCACTTTGATCTTCCTCCGTGCGAGTGCCATCGGAACATTCAGATCACCAAGCCAGAACTTATGGCCGGTGTCAGTGTCCATGAACAGCTCGATCTCGACGTCAGATGCCTTTGCAGCATCGCCTTGCCGCACGACCGGCGGATCCTGGGATGCGTCAAGGACGATGACCAACTCGGGGTCCGTGTAGTTCATGCGGAACGCTACATTCGATGAAACCCATTTGGCTTTCAGTTCGGGGTCGACGGCGACATTCTCGACGAACTTACCGAGAGTAGCCGCGGCTTCCTCAGTAGATGAGAACAATGGCATTGCATTTTCCTTTCACATAGATGTCGTTGCTGAACGTGTTCGTCCCAGGTAGGTGATTCAGAGCGCACCTGGTGCGGTCTTGCCTTTGTTGCGATGGAGCACCTGGATGCTCGACAAGTCGTTGAGCCCCCAGGGACCGTGTTCGACGCCGATACCGCTCCACTTGACGCCTCCGAAGGGCGCGTTTGTCGCAAGTACCGCATGCGAGTTAACCCATGCAGTTCCGACATCGAGTTGGCTTGCCAGGGCCGAGGCACGGTCGATATCCGGAGACCAGATGGACCCGCCGAGCCCGAACTGCCCTGCGTTCACCCTTGCGATCACATCGTTCACATCGTCGTACGGTATGACGGGCAAGGCGGGTCCAAATTGCTCTTCGTCGACGATTCGCATGCCGTCGACCGCACCGGCCAAGATGGTCGGCTCATAGAAGACTCCAGGTCCGCCAACCGGCCTTCCCCCTGCGGTCGCCTTTGCACCGCTCTTGAGAGCGTCTTCCACCAACCCGCTGACTCGTTCGAACTGAGGCCGATTCGCCAATGCCCCAAGCTGCGTTTCCTCACCGAGCGGATCACCAACGACAATCCGTTTAGCTATCTCGGAGAGCGCCTCGACCACACCGTCATAGATTGAACGTGGCACGTACAGCCTCTTAATGAGGATGCACCCCTGGCCGTTGTTCCAGAACGCGCCCCAGAAGAGAGCTTCTGCGATCTCCGCCGGATCAGCGTCGTCCAACACGATCGCTGCATCGTTTCCGCCGAGTTCTAGAGTGACCCGCTTGAGATCCGCTGCAGCGGAGCGATAAACGTGCTTTCCCGTCGCCACCGATCCTGTAAACGAGATCTTCCTCGGTACAGGATGCTCAGTCATCCAAGCACCGAGTTCGTCCCCTCCGGTAACGACATTGAAGACGCCGGGTGGCAAAATCTCACTTGCGATCTCGCCAATGCGCAATGTCGAGATGGGAGTGAAGGGTGATGGCTTCAGCACCATCGTGTTACCGGCCCGCAGCGCCGGCGCGAGCTTGAAGAAGGCCATCGCGACGGGAACGTTCCACGGAGTGATTCCCGCGACCACCCCGAGGGGGCGCCGCACAATCTCCGTATGGGCACCGTCATCATCACGGATCACTTCTCGTGGCCGCTCTACATTGGCGTAATAGTCGAGCCAGGCAGCACCCGACATCGCTTCCACGCCGCCCAGATCGAGCGTCTTTCCATTTTCGTTCGCGAGGATCTCGGCCAGTTCCGGCGCGGCATCCATGACCGCAGCAGACAACTCCTGCAGCCTTTCCCGGCGGAAGTCCTCGTCTTTGCGCCATTCGAGTTGAGCCTTCGACGCAGCGTCCATCGCCCGGTCCAACTGAGCTGCGGTACAGACTGGCGCCTGCGCATACACGTCGCCGGTTGCGGGATTGACTACATCGAAATAGTCACCTCCTGAGACACCTTGACCGCCGATTGTCATTTCCATGAAAACTCCCAGAGTCGTTTATTCTAAAGAGACAAAACCAAGATTGCTGGTGGGCCGATCTACAGCACTTCCACCTAGCGACGCTTCTCCCTGGACAGGGAATACCTGTCACCGGTCAGGTCGATCGTGCCGACTCCCAATGCCCTCTCGCGAAGTTGATGTTTGAGAACACGTCCAACACCGTTAACGGGCAGCTCATCAAAGAACTCGATGAACCTGGGGATGCAGAAGTACGGTAGATGCGTTTCGAAGTACTTCAACAGTTCGCCGGGCTCGGGGCGCTCCCCCCGTGCGACGATGCACGCCTTGATGTCGTCTTCCGTCATCGGCGAGGCCACGGCGTGTACAGCGACTTCATCAACCAGAGGGTGCTGCCGGATGGCAACTTCCAGCTCGATTGACGACACATTCTCGCCACGTCGCCTCATCGCATCCTTCTTCCGATCTACGAATGCGAATGCCCCCTCCGGAGTTTTACGGCCGTAGTCGCCTGTGTGATACCACAGATTGGTGATCGTCGAAACGGTTGCGCTGTCGTTCTCCCAATACCCGGAGAAGATGGCACCCGGTGCCAGGGGTCGCACCGCGAATTCCCCTGTTTCGCCATCGGGCACCTCATTGT
>NZ_JBFUHV010000378.1:0-2853 GCF_056402215.1 Rhodococcus sp. P4_B6
GACGGGGCCCGGCGGCGCGGTCAGGGGAGGAGCGCTCGCGGCGGCCGCGGCGCTCAGGTGCTGCGCCGAGCGTCGCGGGGCGGGCACCCGGTACGCGGGCAGGTCGAGCGCCGCCGCGATGCCGCGCAACGCCGAACCCATCTGCTCGGCGTCGGCGAAGCGGTGCGACGGCTCCCGGTGCGTGGCCTCCGCGACGAGTTCGTCGAACTCGGGCGGCACACCCGCGATGTACGAACCCGGCCGCGGAACGTCCTGGTTGATTCGCTGATACGCCACGGACAACGACGTGTCTCCGGTGAACGGGGTCCGTCCGGTGAGGAGTTCGAACAGCAGGACACCGGTGGAGTAGACGTCACTGCGGGTGTCGGCGATCCCCGACGTCACCTGCTCCGGCGACAGATACGCCGCCGTGCCCAGAATCACACTGTGCGACGTGGTGTTCGACGCCGCAGCCGCCCGCACCAGACCGAAATCCGCGATCTTCACCTCACCGCCGTCGGAGATCAGGATGTTCTCGGGTTTGACGTCGCGGTGCACGAGACCCGCCCGGTGGGCGACGGCGAGCGCGTCGAGAACCGGCCCCACGACCGCGGCCACCGCGTGCGGCGGCATCGGCCCGCGTTCCCGCAGGAGTTCGCGCAGCGTTCCGCCGTCGACCAGTTCCATCACCAGGAACGCGTGATCGCGGTCGTGTCCCTGGTCGTACACCGCGACCAGGGAAGGGTGCTTGAGTCGCGCGACCGAGCGGGCCTCGAACTCGAACCGGGTCACGAACGCCGGATCGGCCGCGAACTGCGGATCCATCACCTTGATGGCCACCGGACGGTCGAGACGCGTGTCGAGCCCCCTGTACACGGTGGACATGCCGCCACGCGCGATCGTGGCATCCACCCGATAGCGCCGGTCGAGCAGCTCGCCGATCAAACGTTGACCTCCATCGTGCACAGTGTCCGTTCCCCCGTCAGTGCGCGCAGCCCGGCCACACGCCCCTCAATCGTAGCCAGCGACACCGACCGGTAGCGCCACGCCGGAGGCGACCAGATAACGTTAGGGGAGTGAGTGCCATCCCTTACTGTGACGATGTCCTGGACCCTTCCGTCTCGCTCCTCCAGCTGGTGGACGTCGCGAAGAACCTCGGTGTGGCCGTCACCCGCGTGCAGCAGCTTCTGCGGGATCAGCAGTTGATCGCTGTGCGCCGCGACGGCGTCCTCGGCGTCCCCGAACTCTTCTTCGACGAGACCGGTGAGACCGTCAAATGGCTGCCCGGTCTCATTGCGGTGCTGCACGACGGTGGATTCAAGGACGAGGAAATCCTGCTGTGGCTGTTCCGTGAGGACGACAGCCTCCCCGGCACGCCCGTCCAGGCCCTGCACGGCGACCTTGCCCGCGAAGTGATCCGCCGCGCTCAGGCGATGGGATTCTGACCGCCGGTCACCACATCCTGCCGCGGGCAGGCACCGCGAGCCGGGCGAACTGAGGCACCGCCGTCGCCCACCGGTTTCTCCGCGGAACGGTGGCGCGCCGGTCGAGGACCCGGTACCCGCCACGTTCGATCTCGTCGAGGATGCGCGAGTACAGCACGAACGCCGTACGGATGCCGGGTTGGACGCGTCGATCCAGCATCGCGATGCCCGGTTCCGCGTCCCGGTACACCGACCGGGTGACCGCGATCAGGTGGGCGAGCGCCCGCACGATGCGCTGGTCCGTCGTGCCGCGGCGGCGGCTTTGCGCGAGGAGTTCGGTGTCGACTCCGAACGCGGCCAGCTCCTCGGCCGGGAGATAGACCCGGCCCCGATCCAGGTCCTCGCCGACGTCGCGAAGGAAATTGGTCAGCTGGAACGCCTCCCCGAGGGCCGCGGCGTGCGGTTCGGCGCCGGGCCCGGTGGTGCCGAGGACGGGCAGCATCTGCAATCCGATCACGACGGCCGACCCGTACATGTACGTGCGGAGTTCGGTCAGAGTGCCGTAGTCGGCCCGGTGCTCCGGAGTCCCCGGAACGTCCATCCGCATCGAGTTCAGGAACGCGAAGAAGTAGTCGTGGGGGATGGCGAAGTCCGCCACGGTGTCGAGGAACGCGGGAAGGACCCGCCGCATCTCCGGTGAGCAGGCGGTGTCACCGACGGCGTTCTTGTCGGTGAAGCCGCGCCGTAGCACCGCGTCGATCCGGTCGAGTTCGGCGGCGCACTCCCCGGCGGTCCGGCCGGGATCGACGTCCACGAGGTCGTCGACCGTGCGGGCGAACCCGTAGAGGGCGTGCACGGCGGCCTGGCGGCGCTCGGGAAGCAACCGGGTGGCCAGGTGGTACGTGCGTCCGTGCTCTGCCGTCACCGCGCCGCAGTACCGGTAACTGTCGGACAGCGCGGTCATCGACCGGTCATTCGAGGCCGGGCGACGACGCAGCACCTGCGAGGTCGGAGGTGCGCTCTTCCTCGACGGGCCGGGGTGCGCGCAGCCGCAGCGGGTCGACCGTGCGCAGCGACACCGCCGCCACGACCGCGGCGAACGTCGCGAGCATCACGTGCGCCAACGTGTAGAGCCCGATCGACCCGTCCGGCTGGAAGACCAGCATCAACCAGGTGGACAACCCGACGAGGATCATCAGGGTCCGCGTCGACAACGCGAAGCCGGCCGCGATGGCGATCGGCCACGAGTAGTACCACGGCAGCGCCGCGGGCGACAGAATCACGATCGCGACCAGGACGATGAGGATTCCGAGGATCGCATCCCGCTCGGTCTTCCGGTACCGCCACCAGGCGGCGAGCACGATCGCGACGAGGGCCACCGCACAGATCGGGCGGGTGACGGCCAGGACCTCGCCCAGCCGCAGGTCCGCGAACCACGACGTTCCGACCG
>NZ_JBFUHV010000379.1:0-2827 GCF_056402215.1 Rhodococcus sp. P4_B6
GAGATGGTCGAGTACCTCGTCGCCGCCGCCGACCTCGACACCAGAAGCGACATGTTCGCGCTCGCTGTCATGTTGTGGGAGTTGCTCACCGGACGCCGACCGTTCGCGGACGAAACGACAGCCGGTGAGTCGGAGACGTCGCTGGCTCGCATGCTCGAACTGCGGCGCAGGCCCGTGGACGCGCAGTTTCTGTCGGAGCTTCCGCCTGATTGCCCCATGGCCCTGCGCCGCGTGCTTCTGAAATGCCTGTCGCCCGACCGCGACGACCGCTACCCGAGCGGTTCGGAATTGGCCCAGCAGTTCGACTTGTGCCTCGAGAAGCGGTCCCGGGACCTGGTCTATCCGCCCCCGAACAGTTGGCGCGCACGACTGTCGCGATGGCCCACCCCCATCCTGTGGTCGTCTTCGCTGGTCGGCATCGGCCTGGCGACGATCTACCTGGCGGTGCATCTGCAGGAACTGCTCAACGAGCGGCTGTCCGATGCCACGTACTCGAAGCTCTACACGAGCACCGTCGTCTTCAACCTCATCGCCTGGCCGCTGGCCGTCCTCATCTATGCCTACATGTCCCGCGACCTGCTCGCGGTTCCCCGCGGCCTGCGTAGGGGCAGACGGTACGGCGAGGCTGTCCTCGCACGGGTGCGGTCGCGAACTCTGTTCTGGGGCGATCTGTGTGCGCTGAACACTTTCGTGTTCGCCGTCTGCGCATCCGTGGCGGGGGTGATGTTTCTTCGCTGGTTCACCGAGCTTCCGTCGCGGCTGCTGGTTCATGCGGCGACGACTGTCCTGGTGGCAGGCACCATCTCCGTTGCCTACACATTCTTTCTGTCGACGTTCTATGTCGTCCGCTGCGTCTATCCCATCTATCTGCGACACGGCCTCACGACGGCGCACGACGCCGACGTTCTCGACGGGCTGCGTCGGAGAACGACGGTCTATCTGGCGGTGACGGCGTCTGTGCCGCTCGTCGGTGTATTGGCCGGATTCAGCACCCTCGAACCCGCGGAGCTGCCACTGGTGCGCGATTCGGTCCTGGGATTGTGCGCGGCCTCCGGGCTCGCGTTCGTCGCCGTGTACTGGTTGTACAGGAAGCTTGATGCAGACGTGCGCGCACTCGAGCGGGTGGTCTGACGCAACCGAGCATCTCTGAAGCGGGCCACTTTCGACGGGTGCGATCCGGTCCGCATGCGCGCAGACTGGAGCCAGGAGGTCATCATGCGTCTGTTAAAGGGCCTGCTCGATGTGGTGCTGGGGATCGTCACGGCCGTAGTCGGCACGGTGCTGGGGATCGTCGCGGCCGTCGTGTGGCTCGTCGGCGGGATACTGTGCGTGACGATCCTCCTGATTCCTCTTGGCCTGCCCGTCATGCTGCTCGCCCGCCGCCTGTTCACCCTCGCCGGAAAGCTGATGCATCTTCCCTGACAGCGTCTCCCTGGCCGGCATGGGCTGGTGGTCGTCGCTGCGCAGGGAGAAGAAGATGAACGGGGCTTCACCGCTGAGCTGCTCGAAGAGTTCGGGGGAGCGATCGCGCACAGCGGTACCGGGGCGCGGCTCCGAGACGCGTTCGACGGTGAATCCTGCCGCGGTGAAGGCGTCGAACATCGCGTGCAACGGCCGGTGCCAGAACCTCATGAGGAAGGTTTCGCCGGACTTCACCCATTCCTCGGTGAACTCGAACGTTTCGAGGTAGTCGCCCTGCCCGGACGGCCTGAAGTCCACGAACGGGTGATGCGTCGAGATGACGACGCGCCCGCCCGGCGCGAGAACCCGTCGAAACTCGGACAACGGTCCCGGCCAGTCGTGGAGGTAGTGCATCACCAGCGACGCAACGACGACGTCGAAGGTCGATGACCGGATGGGCAACTGCTGCTCGAGATCTGCCCGGATCAACGGGACGTCGGGTCCCAGGCGGTTTCGGGCGATCTCGAGCAGGTTCGTGCTGACATCGACGCCGGTGACCGCAGCGCCCGCGGAGACGAGCGCCTGCGACAGCACACCGCTGCCGCAGCCCGCATCCAGCACCCTCCGCCCAGCGACGTCGCCGACCAGCGCCAGCGTTGCGGGTCGCTCGTACAACGCGTTGTACACGTTGTCCTCGATGTCGGCGTCGTACGCCGACGCGTACTTGTCGTAGTCGTTGAATGTGGCCACGATCCGATCATGTCGCATCGGAGCCGTCGCCGGATCCAGGCGCGGCGTAGCCGAACTCGTCACCGGCGGCATGACTGCCGCGTTGGTCGTGTCGGTCGAATTGTTCAGGAGCGGCGGGTGCGCGGTGCGCGGTACTGCTCGTCGGTGACTTCCTCGAGCCAGGTCGTCTCCGGCGCGCCGGATCCGTCGCCTTCCCAGATCGCGAGGTGTTCCATGAACCGGTCTTCGGCGGCGCCGTGCCAGTGCTCCTCACCGGCAGGGCAGGTCACGGTCTCGCCCGGGTGGGCTGCGAAGACGACACCGTCGCGGGTGCCGACCAGCGCGACACCGGAGACGACGTGCAGGGTTTGTCCGAGGACATGGTGATGCCAGAACGTGCGGGCGCCGGGGGAGAAACGGACCATGTTCGTCCGCGCCCGCGAGGGTTCCTTGCCTGCGTAGATGACGTCATACCAGACGTCGCCGGTGAATTGTCGGGCCGGTCCCTTGCCCGTGGCGACGGGGACGCTGAACTCCATGAGGTACTCCTCGGTTGTGGATATCGAAGCCGAGCTCGCGGGAGGCCTCGGCGTGCGCGGTGATCTGCGGGATGCGCCCGGCAGGTTCTCGTTCCAACCAGTTAAGGTGGGCGAGCGCGCTCGCGGGAGTGCCTGCTTTTCCAGGTAACCGCAGAACC
>NZ_JBFUHV010000380.1:0-2821 GCF_056402215.1 Rhodococcus sp. P4_B6
CAGAATGAAGTGCCCGATTCCCTGATCGGCAACTGACGTACCTTCATCCAGGGCACCGATCACCCTGATCGAGGGATCGTCGACCCTCGGGCTATCCACCCCCCGGTCTGCATATGGCGCGGGGGCCCTTCGACAACGACAGCTTTGCCATTCCGTCGGGAATGCGAACACGGAAGGTTATGTCATGCTCACGTCCTCTCACATCAGCAGACTTGCTTGCGGGCTTACCACCGCTGCGGTAGCACTGACACTCGCCGGCTGCGGGGCAGCAAGCAACGCCGAATCACACGGCGATGTAATCAAACTCGGTGAGACCAGTGGAATCAGTGGGCCGGCCGGGGGCTACGGCAAGGCCCTGAGCGAAGGGCAGCAGGCGATCTTTCGGGCAGTCAACGACGCCGGCGGCGTGGACGGGAAGAAGATCGAACTGACACTGCTCGATGACGGCCTCGATGTGGCCCGTGCGGTGCAGAACGTGCGGAAGCTGGTCACAGACCGGAACATAGCGATTGTCGGCGGCTCCGGTTCGGGCTCGATCGACGCGATCGTCCCGGTCCTGGACAAGGCAGGCGTTCCCCTGCTCTTCCCTGCGAAGTCGAGTCCGTCCTTCGTCAACGCAGTAGTGCCACAGGCCTTCGCGATGGTTCCCACTTTCCCTGATCAGGCACATGCTCTCGTGTCCGCAGCGTACGAGAAGACCGGACCAGGAAGCGTCTTCCTTGTCCGCACGGTGTCCGACCAGAATGACCCGATACTGGCGAAGGTCGAGGCTGCAGTCCAAAATGGCGGTGGCTCATTTCTCGGCACGGCGATCGTGCCGTTCGGGGCCGACGTGACACCCGTCGCACTCCAAGTCGCCGAGGCGAGGCCGGATTATGTCGTCTTCACCTCCGCTCCCGCTGAGACCACCAAGATCGTCAATTACCTTGCCGGCAAGGACCAGCTCCCGAGAAGGGCGATCCTCGGTACGACCTCGCTTCCCGGTGAGACCTTTCTGCAGGGAACACCGCGGAGCGCACACGAACTTCTCTTCAGCCTGGCCATCACCAAGCCACCCACGGACCCGAGCGCTGCCGATTGCCTAGACGCGGTACGAAAGTACTACCCGGACTCACAGATCGACACAGTGACGACGTTCGGTTGCGCGATCGCGCAGGCCGTGGTCGCGGGACTCGAACTCGCTGGACCTGACCCGACCAGCGAGAGCCTGGTCAAGGCACTTGCCTCCATGCAGGACCGTCAGGTGAGTCCCCTCATCCCCCCCGTGACCTTCTCTCGGGAATCGCATATGGGTCTGACTTCACTGCCAGCAGTCACCGTCAAGGACGGCCAATACCAGGCAGCCGAGACCGTCACCGTACCGGTTCTGCCGTGAGGCTCACCCACCCAATATAGGAGAGTGTCATGGGTCTGTTCCTGGAAACGGTCCTGAGCGGCGTCACCGTCGGAATGCTCTACGGCCTCCTATCCTTTGCGATGGTTGTGCTGTACAAGGCGACTGCCACCGTGAACTTCGCCCAGGGAATGATGGGAACCGCCGCCGCCTTCGTGGCGTTGACTGTCATGGTTGAGTACGGCGTCCCAGTTGGCGTGGCCATCATCGTCGGATTGGTGTTCAGCACCTTGTTGGGTGTTGTCACATTCTACGGCGTCATCCGCCCCAAGCCGAGTGCGGGTAAGACAAATGTCATTATCAGAACGCTCGCCCTCTCGCTGGTATTAGCAGCTTTCATAGACCGATTCAGGGGCGCCGGTCAGCCATTCCAATTTCCTCAACTTCTCAGCTCTGGCGGCTTCAGCCTCTTTGGAATCCAAATCAACTATTCACTGATACAAACTTTCGCCGTTGCAGGGGTTCTCCTGGGCTGCTTCAGTCTCTTTTTTCGATATACCCGCGCCGGTTTGCTCACACGCGCCATGGCCGAGTCCCGCGAAACGGTCAGGCTACTCGGTGTCCGTAGCGATCGATTATTTGCGATCGCCTGGGGAATCAGTAGTTTCTTGGCCGCGATCGTGAGCCTTCTATCCGCCAACCGTGTCTACGTCTCGACTTTCATGCTCGAAGGCCACTTACTCTACGCTTTTACAGCGGCGATCGCTTTTGGGCTCACCAGCCTGACTGGGGCGGTTGTCGGCGGCATCTGCGCAGGTCTTCTGAGCAATGTAGTCGCAACCTACTTCGGACCCGACGCGGCCAACCTCGTCATCTTCGCGGCGCTGATTACCGTCCTAGTCATTCGCCCACAGGGAATTTTTGGAGAGCGGAGAGTACATCGTGTTTGAGCACTCGGTGCAGCGACAGCTACCGACAGCCGTATTACGACGGTATTCGGGCGTGGCTACGGCGCTTGTAACGCTTGCAGCCCTCGGGTTGATCGTCCGCGAAGCCTCGTGGCAGTACGTCCTGATACTCGGCATGGCCTGGGGCGCGGTGGCTGTCGGAATGAACCTCTGGCAGGGATACCTTGGCGAACTTTCGTTCGGACATGGGGCACTCGTTGCAATCGCTGCGTATGCCTGGACCGTGGCGAGAACCGCCGGGCTGTCYCCCATACTTGCGCTTACCATTTGCGTAGGACTTACCTTGATTGCATGCGGAATTATCGGACTCGCGGTGGTCCAACTTTCACACTTTGGTTCCGCCGTTGTCACCTTCTTTCTGGCATTTGTGGTGTCGGCAGGTCTGCAGTCAAGTGCGTTCGTCGATCTCACCGGTAGCCAATCTGGTCTGCTCGTGCCTGATCTACACGTTCTTGGTGTCGATTTCGGCAACGGCGTTGGCTTGTATTACCTTGCGCTCGGTTTTCTCGCTGTCGTTCAG
>NZ_JBFUHV010000381.1:0-2805 GCF_056402215.1 Rhodococcus sp. P4_B6
GTATACCTGGTGCTCATCGGCATCGCCGCCGTCATCGCGGCGTATACCTGGTGCTCATCGGCATCGCCGCCGTCATCGCGGCCCTGCACATGGACAACCTCACCGACCAGAAGACCGGCGCACGATCCTTGCTCGAGGTGCTCGCCTTCCGCGACTCCTGGATCATCTCGTTCCTCTACATCGGCACCTTCGGATCCTTCATCGGATTCAGCTTCGCCTTCGGCCAGATCCTGCAACTCAACTTCCTCGCCGGACTCACCAACGGCGCCCCGGCGACCCCCGCCATGCAGGCCACCGCCGCCCTACACGCCGCCCAGATCGCCTTCATCGGACCGCTCCTCGGATCACTGTCCCGCCCACTCGGCGGACGCCTCGCCGACACGATCGGAGGCGGCAAGATCACCCTCTACAGCTTCGTCGCCATGATGGCCGCCGCCGGTATCCTCGTCGTCGCCGGCACCGTCGACGACGCCACCCCCGGAGCCGCCAACACCACCATCATGACCGCCTACGTCCTCGGATTCATCCTGCTGTTCATCATCTCCGGCATCGGCAACGGGTCCGTCTACAAAATGATCCCGGCCATCTTCGCCGCGAAAGCCGAGGCGCTGCACACCCACGATACCCACTCCGCCGCCACATGGTCACGCACCATGTCCGGAGCACTCATCGGCATCGCCGGCGCCGTCGGCGCACTCGGCGGAGTCGCAATCAACCTCGTCCTGCGCGCCTCCTACCTCGGAGTACACAAGTCGGCCACCACCGCATTCTGGGTATTCGCCGCCTTCTACATCATCTGCGCGGTCATCACCTGGACGATGTACCTGCGGCGACCGACCGCATCGACACCCTCACCGGCCGGCACCCTCACCCCTGCCGCCTGAACAACACCCCACGGAAACGTACGGGAACGTACGGGAACACCGATCCCACCCGCGGAACCCCTTACAGCAGAACACCCATCCTCGCCTTGGCTGCTGCACAGCCAGCGTGCGGATCAACATCCCCACGACAGCGCTTCAGCGTCCTCGGCGCCGCGTCGTCCGATGCTGCCGTCATCCGCGGGACTTCGCCCAGCACAGCAGGGACCGTGCGGTCCCCGACACAATATCGAGAAGGAAATCCACGAGCATGAAAATGTCCACACTGATGGCCGTCGCCGCCATGACCATCGCGTCGATGGGAATCGCCGCCGGCACCGCCCACGCGGAACCCACCCCCACCCCCGTCCCGGTCGCGGCGGTGGGGTGGAACCTCACCCGCAACGGTGACCAGGTCATCGTCGAAACGTCGGCCGGGTCACTGAGCAACGAGAACAACCACCTGATCGTCCGCGACGCCTCCGGTGCCACAGTCGAGTCGGTGCCACTGGCGATCGCTATCGACGGCTTCGCGCACCCGGTCGCCGCACAGATCAACGGCCGCACCGCGACCCTGACCACCGACACCAACCCGGCCGCCGCCACCCCGGTCACCCTGCCGCTGCGGCAGGTCGACCTGCCCGCCGCAACCGCCGGAGTCAAGGACAACATCACCCTCACCGCGGCCGTCGGCGGCTTCCTCGGCGCCGCAACCGGTCTCGTCGGCGGCTGCCTCCTCGGCGCCGTGGCCGGGGCCGTGATCTCCGCACCGGCAGCACTGCTGCTCGGCGCCGGCCCGGTGGCCGGATGCATCGGCGGCGCACTACTGGTCGGCGCSGGCGCCTCCCTCGCCGGCACCGCSATCGGCGGCCTCGGCGCCATGGCAGCCAACGCCGAYCCGTTCATCACCCTGCTGAACGCACSCCCGGCCCCSAAGAAGTAACACCACTCCGACCCTCACCATGTGCGGCCCGCCCATCGTGGGCGGGCCGCACTCGTCCCGCTCCGAGGCTCCAGTGCAGCCACCGCGGCTCGGCCCCTACCGAACCCCTCATGGCCCGTCCGACCGTCCGCACCAAACTCGCCGGAACCCCCACCGGCCGAAATGCAACCGCCTCCCGGAAACTCATCGCACACCACGCCGTCTCATTCACCGGCGTCAACTGCGCCCCACCGCGTCCTCAAATGCCTCACACGAAAACACGACAATCTCTCCCACAACACCTGACGCGACCACGTCGGCTGGACCATCCTGCGGCTCCCGCCCGCGTCTCTGCGGACCTCATCGACGACACGGACCCTGCATCTATCCCACCCCACTCCCCCGTCATTCACACCCGTCGCTCATCCAGCCAAGCCCGCCGTCACCACAACAGGGCCGCGGACTCTCCGCTGCACAGCGCGGCATCGAAGTTAGTATCAATTGAGCTTGGCGGCTCGGCAGGCCAGACTGGGAGGACGACAGGATGGTTCGTGATCAAATACGCATCGGTCTGCCGAGGAAGGTTGCCGAGGACCTGTATGAGCTTGGATTCGATCGACCTGTCGAGACCTCTCGTGTCACGGAGCAAACCCTAGAGACGATTCGTGTCTATGTAGAGGTCTCCGGTGCCGTGATCGCGCCGCTTGAGAGCTTTTCCACGGTGCTGGTGAGCCTCGGCGAATTACCCGATCTGTGTAGCGCGATCGGTGGCTGGGTCAAGCGCGAAGGTCGGATTTCACGGGGCAGGTCGGAATCTAACCTCAATTTTTCGTGCCCTCTGATTGGTGGGTGGGTTTCGGCTGGGGTGTGCTGGTGCGGGACAGATTTTGGTGTGTGGGTGTGAGTGTGCGCCCGATGTCGCTCGGGTGGGTGCCCGGTTCCACCGGCCGGGGTTTGGCATTCGTGTGTCGTATGAGTAGGAGGCTGCGGTCAGGTGAAGGCGGCGCGGATGCGATACCACGC
>NZ_JBFUHV010000382.1:0-2787 GCF_056402215.1 Rhodococcus sp. P4_B6
GCGCCCATCAGGGTGTGGATGAACATCGTCAGCAGCTCGCGCAGCAGGTCGGGGCTCGCGCCGGTGAGTCGGTCGGTCAGGATCTGATGCAGGTCGATATCGTGGGCAGTGGTCATCGCGTGCTCTTTCGTCGAGTCGAGTTGGTACCTCTCTCGAAGAATCACGCGGTGACCGTCTCTCGTCCGGTTACGACACGCCGGTCATTGGTACGAGATCCGGCTCGTACACCATCATCGTGGACGTAACCCCGGAATATTCACGGTCGCGATCTCCACGGGGGCACCCTTGGATCGGGCGATGACGCCTCGTACCTGCTGCGGCATGGAAGGCACTCCTACATTTCTGGGCCTGTCGGCGACACGCGGTGCGCTCCGAGGCTGTCGTACCAATTTGTCGATAACTAATATATCAATACTCGACTGCGAACGGAAGACATTGGCGCATTTACCCGCGCGGACGCATAACCGCTGGCCAACCGGTGCGGAGGCACACCTCCGTGCACGACGCGCGTCCGCCGACCACGACGCGGCGGCCCCGCCCGGCGGCGACGCGGTAACCGCACTCGGCGTCGTCGAATCTTGTTGCACAAAAGCCATATCCGCCGCAACATAGCCGACTCACACCCAGCCGGTCGACCCGCCCGGCACCTGCATGACTACGTCGATCACGGGTGGCGAAACTGTGGATATGAGCTGGAGCATTCTACCGTCAGCACTTGACATAGATCACAGTTGCGCTCACTCTTGTTCCCCGTGGAACACCTCGTTGCGTATTAAGCAACAGAGGCCAACCGGGATGATCTCCCGCACTGGCACTCCGCACTCCGTCCACACACCTACTCAGCGACACGCTGCAGGGAGACTGATGTGACAACACAAGGAAACCCAATCGAAGCGGAAACCGAAACGCGGCCTCATCAACCACCCGATCCCGACGTTACCGACCCCCTCGCCGTCAACGAATCGAAGGGCACGACCCCGCACGGTACCGATCGGGTGGTGTTCGGCGTCACGGCCGCCATCGTGGTGGCGATCCTGGCATGGGGACTGCTGTGGCCGGCGAGCCTGACCACCGCGACGTCGTCGATCCTGGACTGGGTGGTGACCAACCTGGGCTGGCTGTTCATAGTCTCCGCCACCGGGTTCGTGCTGTTCGCTGTGTGGCTGGCGCTGAGCCGGTACGGGCGAATTCCACTCGGCGGGGACGGGGAGAAACCAGAGTTCAGAACGGTCAGCTGGGTTGCGATGATGTTCAGCGCCGGCATGGGGATCGGTCTGATCTTCTGGGGCGTGACCGAACCTCTGACCCATTTCGTTCAGCCACCACCGGGAATCGGCGATTCCACGGTGGGCACCGCGATGGCGACCGCACTTTTTCATTGGGGACTGCACCCATGGTCGATGTATGCAGTGGTCGGCCTGTCGATCGCATACGGCACGTATCGAATGGGGCGCAAGCAGCTCATCAGCTCCTCGTTCATTCCCCTCATCGGCCGCCGCGCCGAGGGACCGATCGGCAAGGTAATCGACATCCTCGCGATCTTCGCGACCATGTTCGGCACCGCGGCGTCACTGGGTCTGGGAGCACTCCAAATCGGTTCGGGAATCAAGGTTCTCGGCTGGATGAGCCAGGCCGGGACGCTTCTGCTCGTCGCGATCGTCGCCATACTCACCCTGGCGTTCGTGGCCTCCGCCGTTTCCGGTATCTCGCGCGGAATTCAATGGCTGTCGAACATCAACATGGTGCTCGCGCTTGTTCTGGCCGTCTTCGTCTTCGTCGCCGGTCCCACCGTGTTCATCTTGAATCTGCTGCCCACCACGTTGGGTGACTACGCCGCCGAAATTGCCAGTATGTCGGCACGCTCGGCTGCATCCGGCGATGCCTCGACCGAAACATGGCTCTCCTCGTGGACCATCTTCTACTGGGCGTGGTGGATTTCGTGGACCCCCTTCGTCGGGATGTTCCTGGCCCGGATCAGCAGGGGCCGGACGATTCGTCAGTTCGTCGTCGGCGTCATCCTCATTCCGAGCTCGGTGAGCCTGGTGTGGTTCGCCGTCTTCGGCGGGGCAGCGATCGGCGAACAGAGTCAGGGCACCGACCTGTTCTCCCGAGGAACCCCGGAATCGCAGCTGTTCGGCATGCTGGATCACCTGCCGCTTGCGGGCGCATCGTCGATTCTGGTGATGGCTCTCGTCGCGATCTTCTTCGTCTCCGGCGCCGACGCTGCTTCGATCGTCATGGGGACGCTGTCCCAGCGCGGCACGTTGGAACCTTCCCGCCGGACTGTCGCGTTCTGGGGTGTGGTCACCGGAGGCGTTGCGGTGCTCATGCTGTGGACCGGAGGAACGGACGCACTGAACGGCCTCCAAACCATGACCATCATCGTGGCAGCACCATTCGTGATCGTGATGATCGGCATGTGTATCTCGCTGTATCGCGACATCACCCGAGATCCCCTGGTCGCGGACAAGCAGAAGACGCCGCGGATTCCCACTTTCCGCCGGTAGCCCGAGCGACGGCGAGGTCCTGTTTCCTATCCGGTGGATATGAAGCAGGACCTCGCCGTTTTCCGCGGCCCGTCTGCGCCGACGCGGCTTTGTCCTATCGATTCAGGAAACCGCGCCGCCGCTTCCGAAGGATCGCCGTCTGCAGCCCCTGACGACGCCCGGTGGCCGGATCGATTGTTGCCGTGGTGTTTCCACCGAACTTGCGCTCCGACGCCGTCTCCGGCGCGTCATCCGCGGTCGCCTCGAGGTACTTGTTCGGCAACGACAGCTTGGCGATGGT
>NZ_JBFUHV010000383.1:0-2676 GCF_056402215.1 Rhodococcus sp. P4_B6
CGGATACACCCGAGTCGAACCCGAAACCCACGCCCAGGACGAGTGGACAGCACACGTCGCCGAAGCCGCCTCCCACCTGCTCCGACTCAACGTCGAGAACTACATGGTCCACGTCAACCGCGACGACGGCAGCAGAGTCTTCATGCCCTACGTCGGCGGACTCGACCGCTACGTCGACACATGCGACAAGGTCGCCGCCGACGACTTCACCGGCTTCACCTTCCACTGAACCCCGACACGAACGAACCGGCCGATGTGCTCCTTGCGTTGCCCGGACGGGTGGCGATGCCCTACGACGCTGGCCCGACCGGGTTCGGATTCGCCCGGTTCCTGTTGGCGGCGGGGCCCAAGTATCTGTCGCAGCGCAGTCGAAGCTGCAACGCACACGGGCGACCGGGTCGAAATCGATAAGCCGGACCCCCTGCATTTGCACGGCTGCCGGATCTGAGCCAGACCTACCCCGGTGCCACATCCCCCGACGACGAGCAAGAGGCCGCGAGAGATCTTGTGCGGACTCGGGAGGGCGTGCGCGCGGAAATCTGACATCGTCTCGACATCGCGTGCGCACGAAATTGCGGTCGCAGAGCTTCGCTGTGGGTCTAGGAACCGTTCGTTCGGGGACGGCGCAGGTACGTTCTCGTTAATTTGCGTATCTCGTCTGGAGCGCAGTTGGATTCAGGAATGACTTGCCACAAACGCTCGATGAACCGGCGCCTTGACATTCCGAAGTGAACAAGGATGTTCCCCTCGTTGGCGCCGCCGTATGGCACCCACACACTCGCGAACTCGATGAGGCGCTCTGCCTCGGTGTCGCTGTGCTCTCGTTTACGATTGACATCGTCCCACGCCGCACGTCGCCTCTGGGGCCATCTGCGGTACTCGTGACAATGCATTAGTTTTGAACCATCCAATCAGGGCCGAGGAGGCCTTCGGATTTTGGGGTCCTCGCTGCTGCGAGAGGCCAGAGCGCAGTGAAAGCCGTTCTCGCATTGACGTTGAGGTCCAGTCCCATGACTCACACACGCTTTGTGCCGACCCCTGAACGTCTCGCCCGTCGACTGTCCCGGGGCTCGGCGAGCGTCTGTGCAGACACGTACGACCACCTCGGCCAGTCCTTCTCTCACAGCGTTCACCGTCTACGCGAACATCATTCCCGCCAGCGCAGCTGGAACCGCGTCGAACGCTTCTCAGAAAGCTACGGCTCCGATTGGGATTACCTGGTGCCCGAGGCGGCCATCCGAAACATCGATTCGGCATTGCCAGATGAATAATACCGATTAGGAACGTCCATATCAATATCTGTCAATGGCGGTCAGTAAACCCGCGCATCGTATGTCAAACTCCGACCGGACGCCCGGAGAGCGCGCCGCCCAACCCAGGCGCTGGTCAGGATCGGAACGCCGGAATGCTGCCCGCTGAGTCTCGGCGCGAGATTGTCAGAAGTCAGGCAGGAGGCATCGAGCTGCCGAGCCACAGCACCAGCCTGGTTCCCGAATGTCATTCCTGCACCTGACAAGTGGCGGATCGACCGGTCCTGTTGACCTCCACCATCCCGACACCGATCTGACCTCAAGGGATCGGCTACGTGTATCACATGCCCCTCGGACGGCCGCTTTCACCGCCATCTGTTCTCCCAGGCCGTCGACATGAAGCATGTTGAACGGGGCCGGGCCGGTCGTTCGTCGCAGAGAGACACCGCGCAGCCCGTGCTCCAGTCTCATGCTGCGCGCGCGCCCGACTGTTCGCATCCGGAACTGCGACGGTTCAGCGGTTTCATACGCGCGAGTGCACAAGCCTGACGCGACGGTTCGACCCCGAACGCACGGATCCCGAGTCATCGCTCGTTGAATGAAGACTGCCGAATTTCGGTTGACGCGTGCTCGAGACGTTGACGCGAACTTCTGTCGCCACTACTTTCGGCCGGCCCGATGCACGGCGAGTGGTCGTCGGGTGAACTGGCCCGGCGCACGTCCGGCACCGGGTGGACCGGCGAACGCCTGACCGATCGTCATCCATTTTGCGGCTATTGGTCCGGTCACCTCGAGGGCGGTGTCGGCGACATGACGGCGCCGGGTGAGCACCAAGCAGAAGTCGTCGATGGGCCCAGTGACCGAATCCAGCAAGTTGTCTTCACCAAATGCCCACGTGTTGCCCGAGGGGAGAATCAAGTTCGCCTGAACGCCCGTCGTCGGGACTGGCAGTGCGTTGTTCGTGAAGCTGTAAGGGAACGCGAGGCACGCAATCCGGGCGATGTGGGTCAATCGCGCGGTGGCCGGCCTATCCATCTCGAAAGTGTCGGCGATGTCCTGTCCGTGGGCCCAAGTTTCCATCAGCCGGGCCGTTGCCATGGACGCCAGACTCATCGATGGCCCGTACCAGGGGTGTCGGGCGTCTAGGGTGGCCGCGCGGAGTGCCTGTTGGAGTGACCGGCGTGCGTCCCGCCAGCGTTCGAGGAGTTGGTTCGGTGTCAACTCGAGTAGAGGTTTGAGCGACTCGGTGCGGTACGCACCCGGTCCTCGTTCGGCCCGCTGTCGGTGCTCGGCGAAGGCATCGGGATCGGTGAGGGACATCTCAGCAGTGGCGTCGAAGAATGCCAGGTGAGCGATTTGATGGCGGCTTGTCCACCCGTCGGCCGGGGTTGGTTGGTTCCATTGGTCGTCACTGCGGGTTCTGAGG
>NZ_JBFUHV010000384.1:0-2638 GCF_056402215.1 Rhodococcus sp. P4_B6
AATTAGCGTTGTCGGAGCCGCAGACAGCACCGACCTGATGTGGAAGTCGACCATGGCGTCCAGCGCAGCACGCGGATCGGGCTCCGATTCCACCGTCGCCCGCGCGGACTGATGGAGAAACTCCAACGGATTTTCCACCACTGCGATGAGGAGGGCCTGCTTGTTCTGGAAGTGACGATAGAGCCCGGGAGCGGAGATTCCCGCCTTCGCGCAGATCATCTCGACCGTGACCGAGTCGTAGGGCTTGTGCAGGAACAGATCGGCGGCGACTCTTAGCAGTAGCTCCCGGCGTGACGGGCGAACCGTTGGCGCCGTTGCCGGCATCTGGTCAGTCTTCATGGTTCACACCAGCAACTGGAGAGCCCAAAAAATCAGGGACCGGCGCATGAAGAGTCGCACACCACCCGCAGGCGGCGCGCCCAACCATCTTGATCAGTTCCATGCAACCAATGGTAACACTCATTAACACAATCGGACAGCAGACGGACACCTGCCGTCGTTAGCTGCGGGCCGACACTCCCCCGCGGGACCCCACGATTTCACGTCTGGTCAGGCATGTTGCTAGCCGGGCCCAATGAAGGCGCTGGATTGCCCGCCAAGTGTTGACAAGCTCACACTCTCGTTCTACGTTAATGCTCATTCACGTTAATGCGCATTCACACACGAAAGGTTGTGGCTATGCGATTCATCTTCATGAGCGAGGGCGAAACGCCCCCAGGGCATACCCATGAGCACCGTTACCGGGAGCTCGTCGACGAGGTCCTCCTCGCCGAAGAGGTGGGATTCGATGCGTTCGGCACTTCTGAGCAGCACGTGGCGATCGGCACAGCGACGACATCCGCCCCGGAGGTCCTCTATCCGTACCTGATGGCCCTCACCACACGCATTCGGTTCGTGCACCTGGTCACCCTGCTGCCCACACGCATCAACCACGCGCTTCGGGTCGCCGAGAGGCTGGCCACCGAAGACATTCTGTCCAACGGCCGCGTGGAACTCGGTGTCGGCCGAGGCAATACCACACTCGCACTGCGCGCCTTTGAGGTTTCGCCGACGGAAAACAAGGCGCAGCAGATTGAAGGGCTCGAAGTCATTCGCCGCGCACTGCACAACGATGTCTTCTCGTTCGTGGGCGAGCACTACAAGATCCCACCACGAAGCCTGGTACCCAAAGGAATTCAAACTCCGTATCCACCGATCCACATGGCCACCGGAAGTCCCGAATCTGTTCGAACTGCCGCCGAACTCGGCGTCGGCGCGATTGTCGGAGGCTTCTACCTCGGCTTCGAATTCCTCGAGAACATGCTCCGCATCTACGACGACGCTCTCGCCGGCGCGACGCACACATACCCACGACAGGCACAAAAGCTCGTCGCGGTCGGCGGCGGTATGCATTGCGCCGAAACCCGGGACGAAGCCCTCAAGTGGGCAAGGGGCCTCACTGAATCAGTCGCACTATCGACGGACGCATACCAGCGCCTCTCGAAACTCTCCGATGACTACCAGTACATGGGAGCCGTCAAGCATCTCGACTTCAACGACGAACGTTACATGTTCGAAGAGTCGTCCGGCTTCATCGTAGGAGATCCCGAGGACTGCGTCGCCCAGGTCCAGCGATTCGCCGACTTGGGCGCCGACTCCCTCGTCATGCGCATCGACGGGCTCCCCCACAAGGAACTGATGAAGTCGATCGAACTGTTCGGCAAATACGTAATCCCCAAGTTCAAGAACCCCAAGGCTGTCGTGCGCACCCCTGAGGCGATTCTGGACGACATTCGCACCGCACGACCGGCCCACTATGCCGAGCTCGAAGCGTTCGAAAGTGCACAGAAGGAAACAACCGGCAACACCGTCGAGGTAGGAGAAGCACGATGAGCACATTGGCCGCGGATGACATCTTTAGCCGCTACCCGAAGGAGATCTTGATCGAGCGCAAGCCGAACGGGGTCCTCCTCATCACCATCAACCGTCCCGAGCGACTGAACTCCCTGACGATGCCGATGTTCAAGCACCTGTCCGAAATCTGGGAGGACGTCGACCGAGACCCCCAGACGCGAGTCGCCGTCATCACCGGCGCCGGCCGCGGCTTCTGCACGGGCATGGACGTGCGCCAACCGGACCCCACTCTGGATGATGCGATCGAACTCATGGAGGACGAACGGCGACGGATCATGAGCCTCCTGAACATGGACAAGCCACTCATCTCGGCGATCAACGGACCGGCGGTGGGCTGGGGTTTGTCGATGGCACTGCTCGCGGATATCAGCGTAGCCGCTGAGGACGCCTTGCTCCTGGACGGCCACACCCGCATCGGGGTGGTCGCCGGCGACCATTCTTCCCTGATCTGGCCGCTGCTGGCCGGCATGGCCAAAACGAAGTACTACCAACTCACTTCAGCAAGTCTGACTGGCGCGGAGGCTGAGCGCATCGGCCTGGTAAGCCTCACCGAACCGAAGGACGCCGTGCTCGGGCGTGCCCTGGCGATCGCCGATGATCTTGCGCAGGGCTCGCAGCAGGCAATCCGCTGGACGAMGCGATCGCTGAACTCAGGTTGGCTGACCAACGCCCTCCCTCAGCAGGAATTGTCTGCGGCGTTGGAGACCCTCAATTTCGCCGGCGCGGACTACACAGAGGCCCGACA
>NZ_JBFUHV010000385.1:0-2580 GCF_056402215.1 Rhodococcus sp. P4_B6
ACTCTAGACGGAGTGTCGCTTCCTGGGTGAAGACAATGACAGATCGCCCGGTCATGACGATCGGCAGCGTCGGGTTGTCCACCGATCTCGCGAGTGATGTCTTCGACAACCAAGACCCCGTACTGCAGGTGGAGGATGACATCATCCGTGTACGGCGCGGTTTGGAGGCCGGCGACTTCGACATGATCGGGGTTGGTAGGGCGCAGATTTCGAATCCGGACTTCGTTGAGCGCGTACGCAGGGCCGACTATTCGAATTTACGAGACTTTCGAAAATATCGCGATTTGGCCGAGGCATACGAAAGCTACTCGCATGAGGGGCAACTCGTGGACCAGTCGCGGAAGAAGGATTAATCGATGAGCCTAATATGTGAATATTGTCAAACCCTAGGAGTTTTATTGTGACAACCGGGACGCCGAAGTACTGGTGGATGGAAGGGCTTTTCAATCCCCCGCCCCGACCTACTGGTTTCTCGACAACTGATCGAGATGAATTCGATGTAATCATTGTCGGTGCCGGAATGGCGGGAATGTGTGCTGCAATTTTGGCTCACGATCRTGGTGCCGAGGTCCTTCTATTGGAGGCATCAGATGAAGTCGGCGGTACAACTTACAAGTCCGGCGGGGCGATGTGGATTCCAGACAACTCACTTATGCACGTCTTAGGAATTCGCGACGATCGAGATAGCGTCTTGCGCTACGTTGTCCAGGTCGCGCATCCCGACCAGTACGACGCCGATGCCGAATACTACGGCGCAGAAGAGTGGCAGTGGGAAACAATGGGCGCGTTTTACGATAACGCCGCGAAAGCGATTGATGCGCTGGTTGCGGCAGGTGCCTTCCGGGTCACCACCTGGCCATCCTTTACGGAACGGTACCCAGCCATTGTCAGCTATCACCCGGAATTGGATAACTCTATTCAAGGATTTTTACGGCATCTAGGACCAGCGCGAGAGGACGGCTCCGCTGCACCTGGAGCAGATTTGGTCGATCAACTGGGGGTAGCCGTTAGAAGCCGGGGTATCGAGGTGCGCACAGATCATCGTGTGCAGCGGCTGCTGCAAGATGAAACTGGTGCAGCCGTCGGAGTTGGGGGGACGTGGGGTGATCCCATCTACGCGAGACGAGGGGTGGTTTTCGCTAGCGGTGGCTTTGCACATAACGCGGATTTGATCGATGAATACTGGCGCGGGCCGCTTTACAGCAGTTGCGCAGTTGCCACCGCACAGGGTGATTTCATCCCTATCGCGCGCGAGGCCGGAGCTGAACTCGCTCACATGCAGAATGGCTGGCTGTACGAGGACATCTTGGAAAAGGCTGCCATGAATCGCGTGAACGAGGATAAAGGTATTCCCGTTCCGCCCGGAGACAGCATGATTTATGTCGATCGCAATGGTAACAGGGTCGTCAACGAGAAGCTTGTGTACCAGGACCGAAACCGCGTCATATGGGACCGCGACAAGAACGGCGACTATCCGAACAGGGTTCTCTTTATGGTTTACGACGATTACGTCGCCCACGACACCAAGCCGACCCTGTTCTGGGATACGTTTCGCACCCCTAAACCTTACATTATCGAAGGTCAGACATGGGAGGAGATCACCGAGCGCATCGAGGCGCGCTTGAAGAGTCTCACCTCTGTCATCGGTGATTTCGAATTGGCACCTGGCTTCGCCGAGCAACTGGAGCAGACGGTCGACAGATTCAACGGCTTCGCCCGCGCGGGTGTCGACGAAGATTTCCACCGTTGCGAGAACATGTCCGAATACGACTGGCATGGCATCCCGAGGCCAGGTAACGAAAAAAATCCGGGAATGTTTCCATTCGCCGAGACCGGGCCATATTACTGCGTGCTGATCTGCGGGATGGTGTTGGACACCAACGGAGGGCCCAAGACGAATTCGAACAGCCAAGTCTTGCGTTCGGACGGGTCCGTCATTCCAGGGTTGTATGGGGCCGGAAACTGTGTTGCATCAATAGCCGGTGATGGCTACTTATCTTTAGGGAGCACACTCGGGCCCGCCGCCACATTTGCGTACCTCGCCGCCGAAAGTGTAGTGCAGGAGGCACCGCGCGATACTGAAGCTGCTCGTGCGCGGTACACTGCAGATACGTTGACGACCAGCCAAAACAGCTAGATAGTCACTCGAATTCAGCAGCTACGGTCAGCGTTGCGTGTTAGCATGAATCGATACTGACACGCGACGTTGGCCCATAGTTCCTCCAATCGAGACAGTCTCGTGCGGGACCAAAATCGCCCGAGAGGTCGCGTCGGTCTAAAGGGAGTAACCTATGGGCGCGGATTATGAATCGCACCGGCTTTCCGCAGTAGATCGGATGATGACAAGGATTCGTGAAATTCTCCAACAAGCACCTGCGGTAACCGACGAATCCGAGGAAATATTCGGATTCGTAGCGGCGCTACTTGTCGAATATTCTTGGAATCGCAGTGCGCCGGTTGTGGGCATCGTAGGTCACGTTGGCAATTACTGGAGAAACTGGCTCTTAGTCATATTACGTGTCGGACCATTGCGTCCGTCGATGATTCAGCGGCTACTGGACACAATGGACCCGTCACACC
>NZ_JBFUHV010000386.1:0-2563 GCF_056402215.1 Rhodococcus sp. P4_B6
GGTCCCGCGGTCCCGCCCGATCCGAGTGATCGAGGTCTGCGCACTTGAGCGCCTCTGGGTACGCCGACCAATCGCCGATGAGCGCACCKGCCGGACAGTCAAGCTCAACATCGGTGGATCTGTCTACGACCCCACCGATCCGATCGGACGGCTGTTGTTCACGACGCTGCCGTGATCGCGGAGTTCGAGCCGACCCGGCCAGGGCTCGCACCCGAGAAGGGATGGCCGTCGCGAAAGCCAAAGGTCGGCTCCGCGGCAAGAAACCCAAGCTCAGCCCGCACCAGGAACCCCACCTCGTCGAGCTGCACCGCGCTGGCCGGCACACCACCACCGAACTAGCCGAACTGTTCAACGTCGCCCGATCCACCGTCTACCGCGCCATCCGACGCGCGGGAGTCGAGCCGTCCGCGACAGATTGACTCCGAGCTGTGGCCGGTGTTCACACGATGCCTACTAGCTTCGTCACGCTCTCCCAACGGGTTTCGACCTGATTGCCTCAACTCGGCTCAATCGTTGTTTTTACGCTGGAAACTACGGTCGGGCCCACCGGGTGATCACAGCTCGAGCACCCAAATTCGGCTCACTGGTCGACCCGGGTTCGCGCTGGCCGTGTGGATCGACAGAAATGACGATGGACGTGGCGGGATCCGCTAGCCTCGCAGACCGTTGCCCGACCCGAAAGGCAGCAAGGCTGTCTTCGACGCGCACTAGTACTACAGTCGCGTTTATTTTGATCTTGTCGGTGTGTCGGCTCAAGTTCCGAGAGTCGCAGGATGCATGGTCCGTGTGTGGGCGATGATGTGTGCGTGGCGCAGGTGCGGGTGTGGGCAGAGGGGCTCGCGGAGATCGATGCCTTGATCGGGCATCGTTTCGCCAGGTCCGAGCCCCGCAAGCATGCGGTGGAATATGTGCAGGGGTTGCTCTCGGGTGAGGAGCGGAAGAATTCGTGGACCCTGTCCGAGCGCGCGGGTGATCGGTTGCCGGACGGGATGCAGCGACTGCTCTCGACGGCGGACTGGGATCCCGACGCGGTCCGCGACGATGTCCGCGATTACGCGGTCGGGCACCTCGCGGATCCGTCCGGTGTGTTGATTCTCGACGAGACCGGGTTCTTGAAGAAGGGCACCCGCTCGGCCGGCGTGGCCCGGCAGTACTCGGGGACCGCGGGCCGGGTCGAGAATTGCCAGATCGGGGTGTTCTTGACCTATGCCACTGCGGCGGGTCGAACGCTGATCGACCGAGAGCTGTACCTGCCCAAAGCCTGGACCGACGACCGTGACCGGTGCGTGCAGGCCGGGATCCCCGCCGAGCGCGAGTTCGCGACCAAACCCGAGCTGGCGATCGCGATGCTCGAACGCGCCGTCGCCGCCGGCGTGCCGGCACGATGGGTCACCGGAGATGCCGTATATGGGCAGGTGCACCGGCTCCGTGCCCGTTGCGAGGAACTCGGATTGTCCTACGTGCTGGCTACTTCGGTGAACCAACGCGTCATCACCGTCGACGGCGCCGAGCTCCGGGTCGACGAGGCGATCGCGGCGGTGCCTGCCCAGGCGTGGCGGACCCGCTCGGCCGGTGACGGCGCGAAAGGTGAGCGACTCTACGACTGGGCGCGCACACCGGTGCGCGGGGTGAACTGGCCGACGGCGGTGTACTGGCTCCTGGCCCGTCGCAGTCGCACCGATCCGGAGGACCTGGCGTACTACCTGTGCCACTGCCCGGCGCGCACTACCTTGACCGAATTGGTCACCGTCGCCGGAACACGTTGGGCGATAGAGGAAACCTTCCAGACCGCGAAGGGCCAGACGGGCCTCGACCACTACCAGGTTCGGCAGTACGCGGGCTGGTACCGGCACATCACCCTCTCGATGCTCGCGCACACCTTCCTCACCGTCACTCGGTCAAAAAGGGGGCCCGAGAACCCGGCGACGACAGCGAGTTGATCGCACTGAGCGTCCCGGAGATCCGACGGCTGCTCTGCCTTCTGATCTGGACGTATCTACCCGACCCCCGCCACGTCCTCGCACGCTCCCACTGGCGCCGCCGCCATCAACACCGGGCCCGACAATGCCACTACCGAGCCCGAGGACACCTGTCCTAAACGCGACTGTAGTACTAGGGCATGTCTCCCAATAGTTTGAGCCATTCGACGATGCCGGCGAGGAGGAATCCAGCCCGGTAAGTCAGGGCAAGCTTGTCATGCCGGGTTGCCACCGCTCGCCACTGTTTTGCCTTGTTGAAGGCCCTTTCCACCACGTTGCGGCCCTTGTACGACTCGGCATCGAAGTTTGGTGGACGCCCGCCCGCGCTGCCCTTGTTCTTGCGGTTGGCCACCTGATCGGACTTCTCGGGAATGACCGCCTTGACGCCCTTGCTGCGTAGCAGTTCTCGATTGGCCTTGGATGTGTACGCCTTGTCGGCACGGACCTCGTCCGGGCGCGTACCGGGTGCGCCGCCACCGATGCGCGGCACGCAGATGCCCTCCAGGAGCGGGCCGAACATCGGGCTGTCGCCGGCCTGGCCAGGACCCACCAGCACCGACAAGGGACGTCCGTCGCCATCGCAC
>NZ_JBFUHV010000387.1:0-2478 GCF_056402215.1 Rhodococcus sp. P4_B6
TCGCTGCTCCGTGCGACCGCATTCCGCGATCACCTCATCGACCAAGGACGCGGGAAACACCCTGGTCAGCAACCCCACCGACACCACATCCGACAACCGCCGATCCGAGACCGGCTTCACCCATCCACTCCGAGGCACACCTCATCGTATCGCAAACATCACTAACTGAACGGTATTGGCTTTAGCCCGGATGCACCGATTCGCTGGCCTGATCGCTGCGAGTTTCGTTGGGTGGCATGGGACGGTGTGTGGGCATGGTTGAGCATCCGACCTCTCGTGTCGGGTTGTTCCACTGGGGCTTTCGCGTTGAGGGTGGGCAGGTGTCCTGGGCGTTAGGCGACGATCGGGTGTGCGCGACCGAAGGTGTTGTCGAACAAGTTGTGCCACGCTGTTTCCCACGGCCAGTTCTGCGGGAGGTGCAGCGTCAACCGTCTCGCCGAGGAGGCGACGCGGGCGGGGACCGAGACAATGGTGCGGCGGAGGGTGCCGGTCGTCGCTTTCGTCAGTTTGGGATCGCTGGTGAGGGTACCGGCGGCGCGGGTGAGGTTGAACGCCATCACCGCGCAGACGAGCCACGCGGCGTTCGCCGGAAACGAGTTCGACGGTAGATGGGCGAGTGCGGAGTTCTTCAGGTCCGCGTGCACCTGCTCGATGATGGCGTGCTGGCGGTGAGTCTTGTCGGCGGCGACGGTATCGAGGTCGTCGGGGTCGGTGGTGGTGAAGAACGCGTGGAACCGCCAGATGTCGAACAACGTGCCCTGACCTTGGTCTTTCTTCGGTCGCAGGTCGGGGATACGCCGCACGACCAACCGTCCCGCAACGTGGTGGGCCTTCTTCTGGGAGGCGAACGCCGTGAACGGGATCTCGGCGACCTCCGCCCGCGAGATCCAGGTGTCGGTGCCCTCGTCGTAGAGGGCGTCGGTGTACTGGATCGGCGTCCACGAGGACTCGTCGTCGCCGATGGAGGCGATCGCACGTTTGATGGTGGAGGTCAGGCGCACGGTCACCGAGACATCGGCGCCGGCGCGGAGCGCGGCCCCGATGGTGGGATAGCCGTAGAAAGCGGAGTCGCCGCGGACCAGGGGCTTCGACGCGCCGTGGCCGTCCGCCCCGCCGGCCTGGGAACGCAGCCGGTCGACGGTGGCCAGCGCATCGGAGACCATCCGGGCGGCCCCGCGTGCGGAGCCGCACGCTCCTCGGCGCAGGCGTTGGCCGACGATCACCGGCGCAGCGGTCTCGGTGGTGACGGTGGCGATGAGGGCGTTGAGTCCGCGCACGCCGGAGTAGCCGTAGCCGGAGCCTTGTTTGCCGTGGCCGTGGACCTCGATGATCGAATCGTCGATATCGACCAGGACTCGCCCGGTGTCGATGCCGGGGACCAGTGGGGTCTTCTCGGCGAGGTTGCCCAGGAACCGCGAGGCGACGGCGTCGAGTTGCCGGACGTGCCCGAAGCTGAACTGGCGAAGAAACGATCCCAGGGTCGACGGTGCATAGGGGCGGTCGAAGACGGTCCCCATCGCCCCGTGCCGCAACAGTGCCAGGTCGGCGATGCTGTCGGCGCCGGCGACCATCCCACCGATCAGGGACCCGACCTTGTAGCCGGCGTGGGCACCTTTGTCGGTCGGCACGCTCAGGTGCTGATCGGCCAGGGTGAGCAGGCCGCTGGCCTGCGCCAACGCCATCACCGGGACCAGCCCCGCGGTCGACATCAGATTCGGGTCGTCGAACCTCGCCGCGGCGACGGGCCGGGTGTGAGATAGTTGCATCTGCGAGATGCCCTCCGGTGTGGTGTGAACTGATCCCTAGACAAGATCGATTCTTCCACTACGGCAGGGCATTTCGTCGTTACGACCCGCTCGCCACCCCAACCGAATCGGTGTATCCGGGTTTAGGCACGGTTGATTGGGCGGCCCGGTAGTTGGTGTGTCCGAGTGCGGCAATGTTGGCGGCGGCGTTATGGTCGGCGTGGCCGGTCCATCCGCAGCCGCGGCACCGGAACAGCGCTTGACTGTGCCTGTTCGCGGTGTCGCAGTGCCCGCAGAGGTGGCACGTCTTACGGGTATTGCGAGGGTTGATCACCTGCACCGGCACTCCTGCGGCGTGCGCCTTATAGGTGATCTGGTCGCGCAGTTGCGCGTATGCCCAGGAGTGCAATTGTTGCCGTTGTCTGCGTGCGAGCCGTACCCGGTCCCGGATTCCCGACAGGTCTTCTACCGCGATTCCTTGACCGGTGCGTTGCGCCTGGGCAACAATCGTTTTCGAGAGTTGATGATTGATGTCGGTGGCGTACCGAGTCTCCTTCCTCCGCCGWTTCTTCAGTTTCCGYTTCGCGGACCTGGTCCCCACCTTCTGCAGCGCGGACCGGATGGTTCCGTTCTTTTTCCGGCGGGCGGTGACCGCACCACCGGACCACCGGACGTCGAGTTCGGCCGGGTCGTCTGCGGTGGTCACAGCCAGGTTCACGATCCCCAAGTCCAC
>NZ_JBFUHV010000388.1:0-2450 GCF_056402215.1 Rhodococcus sp. P4_B6
GAGGAGCACTCGCAGCGGGTGCACCGTACGTTCGCCGCGGCGGCTGCTGCCGGTGTGTCCACCGACGCGTTCGCGGACGTGCAGGCGATCGCTGATGCGATGTCGGCTGCGCTTCCCACCCATCATGTCTATGACCAGGTGGTGGGCCCGTTCTACGACACGGCCGGGCTGACTCGGTGGTGGAATGTCAGTCGGCAGGCGGTGAGCAAGAAGGTCGCGACCAACGCGGTGATCGCCTGCCAGCTCGAGGAGGGGCACTGGGTCTATCCGGTGTGGCAGTTCACCAGCAGTGGCACCGTGGACCCGGCGCTGGTGCAGGTGTGGCGTGTCCTGCGTGCGGGGGCGGACCCGTGGACGTGTGCGCTGTGGCTGCGGGCACCGCAGGATGCGTTCGGCGGTAAGACCGCGGTGGGCTGGTTGACCGAGGGCGGCGGGGTCGATCCGGTCCTGGCGGCGGCCCGCGCGGATGTGCAGCGGTGGGCGGCGTGACCCGGGAGGACGTTGCGCTGCGGGCGCCCGGAACGCGCACGCTGACCGGGTTTCCCGGTTGGCGGTTGACCGGGAGGCGGCAGGTCAAGCGTGGTCACCGGGTCTCGAATGGGCCGTGGTGGTTTTCCTCTTCGGGTGGCGGGCGATTCGATCTGTCCGCGCCGCGGGGTACGTGTTACATCGCATTCGATGAGACATCGGCGATCCGGGAGACGGTGGGGGAGGCGTTGGCATCGCTCGGGGTGGTCGCCCACGACTTCGCGGCCGAGCGGGCACTGTCGACGCTGCGGGTGCCGGGCACCCATGACCTCGCGGATACCTGCGCTGGCGCGGCTGCCGCGTTCGGGCTCACCCGGGAGTTGTGCTCGATGACACCGTACGACGTTCCCCGGGCGTGGGCGGCGGCGTTCGATGTCGAGTTCGACGGTCTCCGGTATCAGACGCGCTTCACCACGGGCCCGGCGGCGAATGCGGCAGCCGTGTTCGGTCCGGCCGGGGAGGTGTCCTGGCCTGTGGACCCCCGCCCGGAGTCGTTCGCGGCGGCGGCGAGGCGTTGCGGTATTGCGGTACAGCCGCTTCCGCGGTCGGTCCGGGTTCTCGATCCGCCGACCTGACGAGCCGGCCCGCGCTCGGTAGGGCGACGGTGTGCGTCCAATGCCGGACACATCAGCCGTTCGGGGAAGCGCCGCATCCGCGGCGGCATGGGTGGTGGTGGACGGCAGCGGTGGCTCGGGGCCGACGGCGAGACGATCGACTGGTGGGAACGCGCCACACCTCGCCGCGGGGAGTAGTACTTTTCCGCTGGCGCTTCGTTCGCCGACATGAGCGCGGCGAGTCTGCGACGGCAGGCGGTCTGCCGCCGCATTGTGATCAGCGCCGTTCGCTCCCATTCTCGGGCGGCCTGGACCCCGGCGGCAGGTACATATTGCGACCCGCGATTGGCCGGCGGGGCAGGGGCCCGGCATTGGCGCGTCAGTTCACAGGTATCCACCGGTGGTGAGGGTGAGGGCGATGATCACTGCGGCGGCCATCAAGGTGGCCGAATCCAGGATCAGATCCCATAACTTGCACTCGGGGTAGCGATTCCCGCCACTTTTGGTGGACTTCGTATCGTCGGAGGCTTCCTTCATATTCGCGTGTTTCTCTCGACGCCGCACTTCCCGGCATCGCCCATCCCGACAATCGCCCCGTTGAGCAGGGCGATTGTCCGCTGCTAGCGGGACTTGTCCGATTGTGCATCTCGACCGGTAGGCCTGTCACGGTGGCCAGTACGAGCGCGATCCGCATGAGCAGCAGGAATGGCTGATTCTGTGGGAATTGCTTCGAGGACGGCCCGGCAGTGCACCGCCTCGGCCCCGACTCGCTCGGAAAGCGACCGAGCTGAGCGTCCCGTGTGGTCGGATGTCCGGGAGGGAGGTGAGGATGATGGAACGTCCGGACCCTGGCGGGCCGATACGGCGAGAACGATATGAACTCCTGGTCGCAGCGAATCTGGCGCAGGAGAACGCATTCGAAATCCTGGCATTGATCTTTCGATCAAAGGGAGGGGACGAGGCCGCAGCCCGCCTGCGTGCGCTACTCGCTCTCACCGCAGCAAACCGAGTTGATCCTGATGACGCCCTACGGATCCATGACACAACAGGACGGCTCGGATCAACGAGGAACTCGACGCGATACGGAGGGAACTGGACGCCGAGTAGATGCTCATCCTCCTGCCCAGCTTCTCGATCCGGTCGTCCTCGTTTCTGTCCTTCCCGGCCCCATTTGGAAGCCAGTGACGCCGCGTCGGGAGCGACCCCGCGAGATGCTCGCGCATACGTCGACGCCTGGCCCCATTCAGCAGTGCGTCGGCCGCGCACGGTGTGCGACGCCTGCTCCAGTGGTGTTCGTCCACTCGTCATGCTGCGAGGATACGAATCCGCATCTGCGACGTGAGCGTCCGCGGTGCGGCCCGCCTGGCG
>NZ_JBFUHV010000389.1:0-2436 GCF_056402215.1 Rhodococcus sp. P4_B6
GCAGAGATCCGCGAGATCGTCACCGCCCATCAGTTGGCGGAGACCGTCGTGGGAAACCTGTGCCGATTCGACGACGCGGCGCTGGTGCCCGATCTGACTGCCATTCAGGCCGAGTATCGCGAAAAGGTGAACCAGCGCCAGTACTTGGAGATCACCGAACTGAATCAGCGGTTCCACCTGAGAATGCACCGCACCATCGACAACAGCTTCATCTACGACTTCGCGCATTCGACCCACCGACACGTCCGCCGTCTCAACGTGCTTCTCTACCAACTGGAAGCCGCAGACTCGGAACTGCACGAAGCACGATTCGACGAGAACCTCAGCGAACACGAGGCCATCATCGACGCGGTCCGCCGCGGCGATCGCGACGCGCTTCGCACGCTGTGCCCGGCTCACGCGACCAAGACGCAGGACCGGTTGATTCAGATACTGAAGACCGGAACGGTCCAGCCTTTCGACATCGACATACGGACGGACGACCTTCTCGTTCCGAAGTCCTAAGGCCCACGCGCCTGCTGTCGATTACCGTCGTCACGCTGTGAAGGCCTCTCGCCACACCAGGCCTTCGACGGTGTCGTGGCTGGGCGCGTATTCACATCCGATCCACCCTTGATACTGCAGCCGGCGTAGTTGCTCGAACACGCAGACCCATGGGATGGAGCCCGTTCCGGGTTCGGATCTCCCCGGGCTGTCGGCGATCTGTACATGCGCGACGAAGGGCATCATCCGCGTCAGGTCGTCGACGACGTCGCCGCCGTCTGTTCGGCAGTGGTAGACGTCGAAGAGAATACCCACTCGGGGGTGTCCGACTGCGTTCACTATTGCCGCTGTCTCGTCGAGCGATTCGAGTACGAATCCCGGGGATTCTTGCTGAGAGATCAACTCGATGACGAGCGTGATGTCCGTCGACGCTGACCGCTCCACCGCCCAGGCGAGATTCTCGGCATAGGTCGCTATCGCGGAATCTTTCGATATATCAGGCCTACGAACGCCGGCCCTGACATGGATGATGCCGGTGCCCAATTCGACCCCGTAGTCCAACGCCGTCGAAAAGTCTGTCCGGAACACTCGCCTGGCGTCAGGAGTGCATGCGGTGCCGTACGGCAGGTTCGGGTCCGGAGTATTGATCAGCACCTGCTCGAGGCCTGAGTCGGCCAAGTATTTCGTGAGTTCCTTCGGCGAGTACTCGTACGGAGATGCGTACTCGACTCCGGTGAACCCGGCGTCGGCGGCGGCAGTGAAGCGCTGCTCGAAGGGGAGTTCCGTGAACAGCCACTTGAGGTTCGCAGCGAACCGAAACGCCGGCGCGACAGAGGTCATTCGAATGCCTCGACTCGCCCAGCAAAGCCCTCAGGTTCTCTCTCCAGCGGAGAATAGTGACTTTCTTCTTCGCGGTCGGGGTTTCTGCCGATGGCGAGACCGGTGATGGTGCATGCAGCGGCGATGCCGATGTAGACCGGGATCAAATCCCAGCTGCCGGTTCGGGTGAACAGATACGTGAAGATGAGAGGCGCCAGCGCGCCGCCCACGATTCCGGACAAGCTAAACACCAAGGAGGATCCGGTGGCGCGAAGCCGGACACTGAACTGTTCTGAAATGAACGCAGCCTGCGGGCCGTACATAAGTGAATGGAAGGCCAAGCCGCCGACGACACCCACAATCATGAGGAGCAGTGAGCCGTCCTGCACGATCACGAAGAACGCGATCGACCACACGAACGCGCCGCCGGTCGCGACTCCGAACATCAGTCTGCGGTTGACGCGGTCGGATAGCGCGCCTGCAGCGGGTGTGAACACGATTTGCGCAGCAGAGCCCACCATCACGGCCACCAGCACCTCGCTGCGACTGAAGCCCAGCTTCTGAACTCCGTATGTGATCGAAAAGACCGAGAACAACGCGAACGTGATATCTGGGCAGATTCGCGTGAGTATTCCAGCCACCAGTGCACGTCGCTCCGTGCCGAAAACTTCCGCGACCGGCGCTTCCGGGCGCTCTCCGCTTTCGCTCAGCGCTTGGAACACCGGAGTGTCTTCCAGCTTCATGCGTATCCAGAGACCGAAGCCGACGAGGACGGCGGACAGCAGGAACGCAACTCGCCATCCCCACGACGTGAATTGTTCGTCGGTCAGGACAACCGCCAATAGAGCGAGCACACCGTTGGCCATGAGGTTGCCGATCGGAGTTCCGACCTGCGCGGCCGAGGCCAGAAGTCCACGACGTTTCGGGTTGCCGTATTCGCTGGACAGCAATACCGCTCCACCCCACTCACCACCCACTGCGACACCCTGGGCGAACCGCAACACGACGAGCGCGATTGGTGCCGCGATGCCGAGAGTCGCGTAACCGGGCAGCAATCCGATCAGGAAGGTAGTGGCTCCGATGATAATCAATGTGACGACCAGCAAGTGCTTTCGCCCAATTACATCGCCGAGG
>NZ_JBFUHV010000390.1:0-2420 GCF_056402215.1 Rhodococcus sp. P4_B6
GGGGTGTCCCATTCGAACTTCTCGAGGTCATTTCTTCGCCGCAGCAGACTCGAGCGCCGTCTCGTCTCGCCCGCTCCGTCATCGCGGCGGAGAGTGCGCCGGCACCACCGACATGACGTCAGGGGTTCGTATTTCGCTCGGCGAGGAACGAAAGTCGGCGCAGGCACTCGAGATTGCGTGGGAGCACCGCCAGGTCCTGCGCCATCCGCGGAACCCAGGACAACGGGACGGAGGCCGCCACCTCCGACATCTGGAGGTGGCAACCGGATCCACGCGGCTCCAGCCGCAGCCGCACGATCGCTTTCGTGGGGGTCACCTGCGCCAGCAGTCGGAGTTCACGGTTCTCTTCGGCGAGGAGCACCTCGGTGGAGTCGTCGATCAGTGCGGGCCAGGCACCGACGGAATGGTGCAGGCGGCTTCCCACCGCGGGCCAGTCCGCGGAGACGGCACGCATCCGGGACGCGCCGACCACCCACGACGGGTACAGCCACCCGTTGGCGAGGACGGACCACACATCCGAAGCCGACGCCGACGTGTCGCGATGTGCCTCGATGACGACCACTCCCTCGAATCGGTACCTGACGACTCTCCGCGCTTACCCTCCCCGACCGCATCGAAAACGTGAGCCGCGTCGCGCTCGCCTCCCGACAGTTCAGGTCTGCGCTCCGATTTCCTCACCGGCCGCGAACCGTGATTCCGAATCGGTGACCAGCCCGATCGACACGAGTGGACGCGGGAAGATCAGATCGGTGAGGTAGGCGAGCGCGACCGCCCAGCGATTGGCGGCGTTCGGCATGGCGTAGAGGTGATATGCCCGGGTGACCACCTTCGCGAGGAACCCCGACAGCCGGATGCCGAGGGGGTTGGCGACGGCGAACCCCGGGCCGAGATCCACGACCAGACCCATGTCGCGGTGGGTGTACGGCTTCGCATCGCCGACGCCCAGGCTCGCCGCCACGTTGCGGGCGAGGGCCCGCCCCTGCCGGACGGCGTGCTGCGCGGTGGGCGGGGTGATCGATCCGCTGTTCTTCGGATCGGGAACGGCCGCGGCGTCGCCGCCCGCGAAGACGTCGGGGTGCCCGTCGACCGAGAGGTCGGGGCGCACCGTCAATCTGCCCTTCTCGGTGGGCAATCCGAGCGTGTCGACGAGGGGGCCGGCGGTGACACCCGTCACCCAGGCGACCGTGCGGGTGGGAACGACGGTTCCGTCGTCGAGAGTGACGTGTTCGGATCCGAGTTCCGTCAGGGTGGTGCCGAGTCGCACCTCGATGCCGCGGGAGCGCAGCACCTCCAGCACCTTGTCACCCAGCTTCTCCCCCACTTCGGGCATCACCTTGTCGGCGGCGTCGAGCAGCAGGAACCGGATCTTCGCGGGGTCGAGGTTGCGACGGGACGCTGCTTCGTCGGCCAGGGCGCGGAGTTGGGCCGTGAGTTCGGTGCCCGCGTAGGACGCACCGACCACGACGACCGTCCGTCGGGCGTCGGCGACCCGGGGGTCGGTGTCCCGCTCGGCGAGTTCGATCTGGGTGAGCAGCTGGTCGCGGAAGTACAGTGCCTCGGCCGGCGTCTTCAGTCCCCTGGCGTGCTCGGCGAGTCCGGGAATGTCGAACAGCCGGGTCACCGATCCCGGGGTGAGCACCACCCGGTCCCACGCCACCTCCTCGACACCCTGCTCGCAGTCGGTGACGTGCACGGTGCGGGCGTCGAAGTCGACGGCGTCGACTCTGCCCGTCACGAGCTCGACGTCCGATAGCGCCTCGGACAGTGGAATGGTGACGAACCGCGCGTCCAGGATTCCGCCCGCCACCTCGGGCAGGAGCGGTGTGTAGAGCATGTAGTCGCGGGGCGAGATCATGATGACGCGGGCGTCGGTTCCCCGGAGGCGCCGCGTCAGAGAGCGTGCGCATTCGAATCCGGCGAAGCCGCTGCCCACGACGACGATGCGCGTCGGCTCTCCGGCTGATTCGTAGGTCATACGGAACGCATTCCCCAACCACGCGCCGAACGAAACAATCCCCCGGTCACGACCGCGGCGGTGTGAGGGCGTCGAATCCGGGTACTCGACCAGCGGAGATCGATCGACGGGATCGAATGCGAAGGGCGGGAACATGAGCGCCGCATCGAAGGCGATGTACAAACCGTTGGCGCTCGCTGCGAGTGTCGCCGGTGGAATAGCGGCGAGTGCCGTGTTCGGTCAGGTGTGGAAGCGTGTCGCAGGCGAATCCGAGGCTCCCGACCCCAAGGATCTGTCCCGCAGCACCCGCGAAGTACTGATCGCGGCCGCCGTGCAGGGCACCGTCTTCGGCCTGGTCAAGGCGGCGGTCGATCGGGCGGGTGCCCAGGGGTACCGGAAGCTGGCCCACGCCGACCCCCGATAGAGCGAGGCACTTGTCCCAGAACCCCCCTAGGCTGAGCCGATG
>NZ_JBFUHV010000391.1:0-2402 GCF_056402215.1 Rhodococcus sp. P4_B6
GTCCTCGCCTCTTTCAGAAAAGGCTCCCAAAGGTCGGCCGTCAACTCGGCAGCCAACTCAAGAGTTTCCGACCACGACTCTCCTCGCTGATTTGCCGGGGCCAGAACCATAGCCACGATCGGATCTTCGCGCGCCAAGGCGACGGTATGAATCAGACCCGCAATGAAATTATCCTCAAAGGATCCCTCCCTTTGAAGAAGTTCCCTGCTAGCCTCCAGCACTTCTCGAGCGCGCCAATCGATCAGCACTGAGGTCAATTCAGTACGATCCTGGAAGTACCGGTATACCGTCGGACGTGAAACTCCAGCCTCCGTCGCTATATCCTCCATCGTCGTCTTCGCCAAACCGAAGCGCAAGATCACCTTCTGCGCAGCATGGAGAATCTGCGAGCGGGCTTCCTCGCCATCTTTGCTGAGGACGTTCCCTGCTTTCCTGCGCGCCATGTCACCTTGAGCTTCCACTCGGTTATCAAACTATTCAGCGTGGCCTATAAATCACTAGCGGTTCGCGACGGCTGGACGTACACGTATTGCACGATCACCACGCTTCAAGTATACAACATTCGTTTGTCGTCTCAACGACAACACGAAGGACCGCCTCGGCGCTGGTTGACATGACCCCCGGAGGGCGGGATGCACCCTCGCACTGCCCGTCTCACAGGCCCTGGCACTACGCTCACGTAGTGAACACCGCCCTTCGACGGCAATCCGATGCCAATTCATCGTCACCCGAGCTGGCCTTAGTCGCATCACCCCGAGGAACATGCAGCCCGTGTGCTCATAGATCTGGAGCACCGCGGTTTTAGCGCGCTACCTCTGCGAGCGGAGATCGTCCTCCAACAGGATCGGCGGATCCTCGATCGGGGTCGTCTTCCCCACGTCGTGAAACGCCGTCGCGCTACTCGATCGGTACGATAGTCGTGCACTCACGAATATCGGTTTTAGTTCAACGCCTGCCATAAGCGGAAGCATTGTTCAGCAATGGATTACGAGAATCCTGGCGCGGATCGCGACTACGCGCAATACAATCTCTCTTCCTTCTCGCGCAAGCACCGCATTGTCACACATGTCGGCGAATCTCGATTGCCCGCGGCATTTGTCGAGGCTCACATCGTCGGCGGGGCAATCAAAGCTCAACCGGACCGACCCGCAGGGGATCGTGCTGCGGGGTCCGACTTCTCGACGAGTCAATGTTGCTCGCCGCAGTGCGCCTGCTAATGGGCGATCCGCCACCGCAGCTCTGCGAGCATGCCCACAACGTGCAGGATGTCCACTGTGTGGGCCGCCAGATTACGAGAGGGGTCACCTTTTCATAGTTTCGGGGTCGGATTCGGGGCATCCGGCCGTGTAGGTAATTGTGATGCCGCGATGTCGATGTTCATTCTTTCATCGAAATTGCAGTCTCGGGACAATTTTCGGCCGCGCTCCGCGCGCTATCAAGGTACTCGACCGCTGGCCGAAGGTCGGTCACAATTCCCATGCCTTCTTCATCCATATCGAATACTTCGGGAGCTAATAGATAACAGCGGCCATGCCCCTGACATTTGGTCGTGTCAATCTCAACTCGCATTTCTAACTCCTTTCCAATCTATTGGATCAGGGTGACTTCCGTTTACACGGAAGACGCACCTGAATTGCAGCCTTATGTGCACTGCGTGACAGCTCAAGGCTTTACGGTGTTTCCAGCGTCAACCGCGAGTGCAACACCAGTGACATAGCGGGCTTCATCGCTCGCGAGCCATAGCACCGCATTACTAATCTCAATCGGCAGCAATAGCGGCACAGGCGCGTATTCTGCATCAGGATCCGCATCGAGGTCAGGCAGGATGTTGGTGGCCCCCGCTAGCCCAGTCACACTGCTACCAATAATCGCCATCGTTCGATCACTGAACGTTCCCATACCTTCGGTAAGGACGCCAGTTGGGTGAACAGTATTCACACGGATCTTGTACCGCGAGAGTTCGTTGGCGAAGGCCTTCATCAGGCCCACCACGCCATGTTTGCTTGCCGCATAATGCGCGTACGGCGTATGCCCGCGAAGGCCGGCCGTTGAAGACGTAAGGATGATCGATCCTCCGCGCTTGGACTCGACCATGTATGGAGCTGTTGCAACGACTGTGTTCCAGACACCCTTCAAATTGGTATCTAGTACAGCATCGACAGCGTCCTCCGGGATATCCCAACTGTGCTCGTGCACCGTCATAATGCCAGCGTTGGCACATACGATGTCGATCCGGCCGAACGCTTCGATACCGACCTCGACGGCACCCGTCAGCGCAGCCCTATCACGAACGTCAGCGACGGCGCTGACACACTTCTGGCCAGTCTTTTCGACAAGCGCCCTGGTCTCCTCCAGATCTTCCCGTGTCGCGGCCTTGTAGTCCACCAAGGAATGAATAGGGG